>NZ_CAMZMZ010000003.1:0-259621 GCF_947311905.1 Alteromonas sp. CyTr2
GGTGGAATTGGTAGACACGCTGGATTTAGGTTCCAGTGCTTCACGGCGTGAGAGTTCAAGTCTCTCCTTCCGCACCAATATTGGGGTATAGCCAAGTTGGTAAGGCAGCGGGTTTTGATCCCGCCATTCATAGGTTCGAGTCCTGTTACCCCAGCCATATTCTTGAAAAAGCCGCTCTTTTGAGCGGTTTTTTTGTTTGTACTCTCGTTTTGTTCAGCAAATGCGTTCTTCTCCCCCATGAATGAATAAATTTGCTTTATGCGAGCATAAAACGTCATAGTTTCAGCACGTTTTCATTGTCCAATCATTTAATTGTCGTGCTAGTATTGGTTTTTTATCGATATAGCTCGGCTTATTCCAAGGTTTAGCAAATACAAGTTTGCTTAAGCCGAAGCGTTTGTTCTGACAACGCACCTGTCATGTTCAGTTCATTTCTACACGCCGAGCAATAATTAAAACAATAACGAAGGAAAGTGCGTGATAAACGAATTCGTTTCATTAGTTAACAATATTCTTTGGGGAGACGGTCAGGTACTTATCATTATGCTGCTTGCATGTGGTATCTGGTTTACCGTTAAACTTGGTGGTGTGCAGCTTAGGCACTTCGGCCATATGTTCAGCCTACTAAAGAGCAGTAACACTTCTACTAAGGATGGGATAAGTTCATTCCAAGCTTTGTGTACCAGCTTATCGGCTCGTGTAGGCACGGGTAACTTAGCTGGCGTCGCGGTTGCTATATCTCTAGGCGGTGCTGGCGCTATTT
Organism: Alteromonas sp. CyTr2; assembly: GCF_947311905.1. NCBI lineage: Bacteria > Pseudomonadati > Pseudomonadota > Gammaproteobacteria > Alteromonadales > Alteromonadaceae > Alteromonas > Alteromonas sp. CyTr2. Next base: position 764 of record NZ_CAMZMZ010000003.1, read on the forward strand.
TTTGGATGTGGATGATTGCCCTTTTAGGTATGGCCACTGGCTTTGCCGAAAGTGTACTAGGTCAGCTATATAAAGTCCGTGACGAAAACGGCGAGTTCCGTGGCGGTCCCGCTTATTATATCAAGCAGGGTTTGAACAAAACCTGGCTTGCAGTCGCATTTTCTCTATGTTTGTTCTTTGGCTACGGCTTTGTCTTTAGCGCCGTTCAAGCCAATACTATTACCGATGCATTAAACAATGCGTACTCTTTCCCCACAGAATATGTAGGCCTAGCCATTATTGCACTGGCAGCCTTAATCGTCGTGGGAGGCCTTAAAAGCATTGCGCGCTTTGCCGAGTTTGTGGTGCCCTTTATGGGAATAGGCTACGTGCTTGTGGCTTTGGCTATTACCTTCATTAATATTTCCGAACTGCCAGCCATGCTGCTCGATATCGTTAAATCAGCATTTGGCTTGCAGGAAGCTGGCGCTGGTGCACTCGGTGCGGCCATTAAAAATGGTATTCAGCGCGGACTGTATTCAAACGAAGCAGGTAGCGGCTCTGTACCGCACGCTGCGGCGAGTGCTGTGCCAAACCCTAATCATCCTGTATCACAGGGTTACATTCAGATGCTAGGCGTTTTCTTAGATACACTCGTGCTATGTACGTCTACTGCCTTCATCATTTTACTTGCTGGCGGTTCAAGCTCTGATCAAATGGAAGGCATACGCCTAACCCAAGATGCGATGAGCAGTCACCTAGGCGAAGGCGGTACTGACTTTGTGGCAGCCGCCATCAGCTTATTTGCATTCACATCTGTAGTAGCAAACTACGCTTATGGCGAAAGTAACCTGCACATGTTCAAGCTAGATAACAAAATAGGCCGTGCAGTTTACACTATTGGTTATTTAGGCATGATTTATTGGGGCGCACAGGCGGCACTACCTCAGGTATGGGCCATGGCCGATATGGCGTTGGGCCTAATGACGGTGATAAACATCATTGCTATTGTATGGATGACCCCTACCATTGTGTCTATCAGCAAAGACTACTTTAAGAAAAAAGACAGTGGCGCAAACATGGAATACAAAGCGGGCGACTGTGAAATACAGGGTAAGTCAGAAGATGGTATTTGGGATTAAGTCCGGCTTTTACTAGGTTAGTGTTTTAAAATTAGGTGTTATCACGCTAACGTTAACTAATTAAGATTAAAGTAAGTTTTGACAAAAGAAAGGCTAACCTCGGGTTAGCCTTTTTCGTTTGTAGCAATTGACCGCAAGTAAAACACTGGTTTTGATTTACCTGCAACAAATGAAATGGCGGCCTACAACGCTACTGGCAAATGCCCTGTCTTCACCCATATTATTGTTTCCTCATCCACGTAAGGATGATGCTGACTCATATGAGGATTGCGCAACCATGTGCCTTTTGGGTATGCACCATGTTCGTCTTTAAATGTACCCGATAGCACAAAAATTTCTTCACCTCCGAAATGCTTGTGAGGCTTGAATATCTCACCCACGGGCCACTTAACTAGCGCCACATGTTCGTGCTCAAAGTTGTGGAGCGGCATCACTTGTAAACCGCCCTGCCCTTGCAGCCATTGTGCTTTATTTGTATTTACCCGTACTTCACTCAAATCGCGCTTATCAAACTGATTCAGCTTCACTAAAATAACACAGCCTTCTTTACTGAACGGGCTGTGCTTACTGCCTGGAGGATTGCGCAAGTAAGTGCCTGCAGGGTAATCACCGTGTTCATCGGAAAACACACCTTCAAGCACCAGAATTTCTTCACCATAGGGATGACTGTGCTGCTTAAAACTCGCTCCTGCTTCGTACTTTACAACGCTAGTTGTATGACCTGACTCTTTTGCTTCACGCTCTAAGGGTTTACGCCATACCGTAGAAGACGGTGACGCTTGCCACTCTTGCATTTGCGTATTGATCGCTAGGCGTTCATCAAAGTTCATATTAAGCATTTAGGTCACCGGTTAATATTGACGCGTTGTCACTGTTTTATTAAAGACCGTTACTCTGGTCTTAGCATTTCGAAAAAGTTATCTCGGGAAATAGTGTAATAATCGCCTCGCCCGCCACCACGGGTAACTGGCGCACTTTTCAGCGTGCTGTAAACGCCGTTTTCTATAAGCGACTTATCAATGTGTACACCCACGACTTCGCCCATAATAAACCAACTGTCCACCGACTCACCTGAGGCCGATTTAAGCTGTACCACATCAGTTAGCTTACATTCCATGCTCACCTTACTCGCTTTTACGCGGGGAACGCTTACCACTTCACTTTCTACAGTTTGAAGCCCTGCATGGTCAAATTCACTTTCTTCAGGTGCCAGAGGTTTACTCGTCGTGTTCATCGCATCAATCAAATCTTCCGATACAAGATTCCAGCAAAACTCACCCGTTTCCTGCACGTTTACCAGTGAATCTTTCTTACTGCCTACTACTGAAAAGCCGATAATTGGCGGCGTATAGTTCAACGCATTGAAAAAACTGTAAGGAGCAAGGTTTAACACTCCCGTTTTTGATTTTGTAGAGATCCATCCGATTGGGCGCGGTGCGATGATCGCGTTAAACGGATCGTGAGCCAAGCCATGACCTTCTTTTGGTTGATAAAAATGCGTTTGTGCCAAAACCATTCCTTAAAATTTGTGGTAGGGTAAATCTAATACTGATATGAACGCTTATTCGGCGCTTTTCAAGGGCTTAAGATTAAAGGTTGTTTATGACTGCACGTAATGTCGCTTTTTCAAGAACAAGACTGACTGAATTAATGGTGCCATCTTTTGCAAATTTTGGCGGTAAGGTGCATGGAGGTGTCATTTTATCGTTAATGGATAAAGTCGCCTATGCCTGCGCAAGTAAACACGCAGGGGCCTATTGTGTAACCGTTACCGTTGATGGCGTCGAGTTTTTACAGCCTGTTGAAGTGGGTGACTTACTTCACCTCGACGCTACCGTTCATTATGTCGGAAACACATCCTTGGTAGTAGGGATAAAAGTTACTACGGAAAATATCAAAACCAACGAGGTCAAACATACCAACAACAGCTTTTTTACCATGGTTGCCAAAGATGACAGCGGCACACCTGTTTCAGTCCCTGAGCTAGAGTTATCTACTCACCATGAAATGCGCAATTTCGTAACGGCTATACGCCGCAGTAAAATTCGCAAAGAAGCACAAGTTAAGCTGCAACGTGATTACGACGCTTTTATTCCCAAAGAAGACTTTGCGCTTTTAAACGAACATCGCTGTGCGGTTACCTTTGAGAAAAATGAATAAGTAACAGGTACAAAAAAGCCAGTTGATTATTAATCAACTGGCTTTCAGCACTCAAGAACCGATGCTAATTAAAAGCTATACGAGACTTTTCCGTAAACAAAACGGCCTGTAAAACCGTAAGGCGAAAAGCCTGAATACGGGAATAAGCGCGAGAACGTGGTTACATCATCCACAAGTTCACGGGTTGTTTCTGGGTACACATCAAACAAATTGTTAGCACCAACAGAAACGGTAAGTTCTTCCGTTAACGCAATGCGAACATCTAGGTCTGTGATCCACTCTGATGGAATGATTTCATTGCGTGCTTCAACTGACGATGGGTCTTCCACTTCACCATAACGAGTAGTGCGTAAGGTTGTTGTGTAGCGGTCATAATTCCACGTAACACCTAAGTTAAGTTTGCTGTCAGGCGAAGCCGTTTCGAAGCGACGTAGTTCAACATCATCGAACAAGTTAGCCTGGTCGAAGCCTGCATTTTGCAAAACCTCAGGTGCATCGATAACACTTGTTACTTCGTTATCGTTAAAGTTGGCACCTGCGTTAAAGTTAAACGCACCATAATCTGACGTATTAAGCGTATAGGTAGAAACAATATCAACACCTTCCGTACGCGAATCTATCGCATTTAAGAAGAATCGTGCCTGATTAGCTCCCGTACCCGCAAGTAATGCTTCTATACCCTCACCTGATAGGTTGTTAGACAGCACGATACGATCGTCAATATCAATGCGGTAAAAGTCTACTGTCAGGTTGAAATCGGCGGTTGGCGAGTAGGTAAAACCTGCGCTGTAGTTATTCGATTCTTCTGCATCAAGGCCTGGGCTGCCCAGCGCTTGCGCAACATCACTTGACGGCGCAAATGTGCCCGTCTCTGTTGGCTCGCCATCAACAAATACCGTCGCGATTGAGGTGAAGAATTGCTGTTGTAGCGATGGTGCTCTAAAGCCGGTTGATACTGACGCTCGAAGTGCAAATGCATCACTCAGGGTTACACGGTGAGACATTTTCCAGTTAAACGTGCTGCCGAAGTCAGAATAATCTTCATAGCGCCCTGCCACTGCTACGTTCCAGTTTTCTACAACGTCAGCTTCTACATCCACATAGAAGCTATAGTTATGACGGCTGTTTTCACCTGCAGATTCTGGTGTAAAGCCTGGGAATACTTGCGAACCAGCAGCACCAAACGGGCCGTCTACCGGGTCAGTCACCACGCCGCCAGGTCCAAACGTACCTTGTATGTAAGACCCTTCTTCACCTGCAGTTATTTCATAGCTCTCATGACGATATTCTGCGCCCATGGCGAAGTTCATTTCGCTGTAGAAATACCCGGTATCTACCAAACGTGACGCGTCAGCATTCACAATTGTGGTGTTGTATTCTAGCGTACCCGCGTCAAACTCAGTTTGACTCGTTGGACCTAAAGACGTGTTTAGGGTGTTGATAACACCATACTCAAGCTCATTACCACCATGTGTTACGGACAAGTCGTAATTCCACACATCGCCATAGCCCTTAATACCAGCAAGCAGCGACATATCGGTTATGTCAGTTTGAATAGAAGGTAGGAATCCGTCTGGATAAATTTCAACTACGTTTCGTGAATCTTGAGCTCGACGGTAAAAGCCTCCGCCTACCGAATCACGAGTGCTGTAGCCTGCGGTAGTATAAAACTCAACGCTATCAGTAAGGGCTTTACCCGCGTTTATGAACAAGGCGTAATCTTCTACCTCACCATTTCCGTAAACGTGATTGTAGCGGTTGACCGTAAGCTCACGAGGGTCTAGGTTGCCGTCCGCGTCTCGCGCATAGTTTTCTCGCTGGTCGTAGTCCGAACGGTTCGCCTGTCCACGGTCGCGGTATTCACCTGATACGTTAACAAAGCCGTCGTCTCCCCATTCGAAGCCTACGTTGCCGCGAAGGGTAAAGGTTTGTCCATCGGTTACGTCTCTGTCGCTTCCTTCAGCGAATGCTAAATTACCGTCAGCGCCAACACTCACACCTTCAAGGTTAGGCACACCGTCCATTGTTGTAACGTTAGCACCATACGTTGCCGACACTTCACCGCCTTCGGCAGCATCTTTCAAAACAATATTTATAACACCGGCAATGGCGTCTGAGCCGTACTGAGCCGCAGCACCGTCACGCAACACCTCAATACGCTTAATAGCATTAGCCGGGATAGCGTTTAAATCTACCGCTGAAGAGCCACGCCCCACCGAACCATTTAAATTAAGAAGCGCAGAGGTATGACGACGCTTACCATTAACTAATACCAGCGTGTGGTCTGGTGCTAAACCACGCAGCTGTGCTGGTCGTACGTGGTCGGTGCCATCGGTAATAGATGGCTGAGGGAAGTTAAAGCTAGGCAGTAACTGGTTTAAGATCATGTTGGTTTCAGTGAGCCCCGTTGCTTCTATAGATGAAGCATCGATAATGTCGATAGGTACAGGGGAGTCATTGATGGTGCGACCAACGCGACGTGAACCTACAATTTGGATTTGCTCAACATCTTGCTCATCAACAGAAGCTTGCTCCTGTGCAAGCACTGACGAAGAGGAAAAAGCCATTCCTGCAATTGCAGAAGCAATGAGGGAAAGCTTGAAAGCAGAAGCGTTAAATTTTGCCTGTTGCATTGTGTTGTTCCTGAATTCTTTTAAATTTTACTTTTCGAAGTGTGTAGTTTTGTATTTCGTGAATCAAAAACGCGTTGAAATACAATATCTTCTTTCTGTTGTTGGGGTACTGCTAAACGCCAGATTGTCTGATCAGACTTATTATTATTAGAGATGAAAAGCACGCGGTGCTTGAAGGCTGAGTAAATCACAAAAAGATTCGCTCGCACAATACTAAAGTTGTAATAAATCCTTAATATCGACGACAGGCGGAATTTTGAAGATGAAGCGACGGAATCATCTATTGCACTGGTGGTAAGAGGCGGTAGGAAGGTGCCACCTTCACAAAAGGTAATTTGGACTAGAGTACGTGAAACCGAAAAAGCGCCCCGTTCAGAGCGCTTTTCATACTAAATTTGCACTAATGAGTGCCAAATAGGCGCTTATGCTTTTTTAAGCTTCTTCTTAAGCTTTTTCAGCTTTCCTTCTTGCTTAGAAATTTTCGCCTTAGTTGCTTTAATCGCTTTTTTTAACTCTTTTTTCTTAGCCATGATGTAAATCCTTATCTTTATTTGTAGTGTTCGCTTCACTCACATAACGTTTAGCAAAGCCGCTATTGATCGCCGTGTTTGGCAATAAATTCTCGAATAAAGTGTCTAACTTCACGAGCAGCAGAAGTGTCTAGGTCTTCGCATAACGCGATAAACTGGGCACGCTCTTCGTCATTGATTCGAATAATCATCTGACTATTCTTTTTCTTCTTTTTATTGTTTTTTTCAGACACCTTAAATCCTTGCAAATATCAATACGTGCAGTATGTCGTTCAATGAGAATCTGCAAGTACTACCACATTATTCGAATACAAAATGTATAGCCTATGTATATACGTTTCAAGGTATTTTGAACTTTTCACCCTTATTTTTCATAAAAGCGTAATGCTAGCGTCACATTAGTGACTTCAGGCTAAGCCAAAGTAATTCCAATAAAAATGGAAATAACGAACTTACGTAAAATCAAAAGTGAAGTAGACCATGACACAAGCACAATCTATAACTCACCTATCGTGTTTCATCGAAGCAGTGGCGATCGCTAAACAAAATAAATGCAGTAATTGCGACGATTTGAAAACACTGTTGCAGCAAAAGGGATACGAAGAGTTAGTTGCAATGGAAACCGTAGAAGAATTAAGCCCGCAGCTGCCCTTAGCGTCTTAATAGTCGTATTTTGAATAGGAATAGAAAAAAGCTGTTTGCGCTTTTTATCTACACACTGTGTAGCCTACTGCTATTCAGTTTTTGCGAGATTGCTCGCAAGCGTTTAAGCCAGAAACAAAAAACGGAAGCCTTGCTTCCGTTTTAAAAGAGCTATCAAATGATTATTTAGGCGACCAATCAAATTTTTTGAAAGGTTCGTCAACAGGCGTATCGGCCAAATGATTGGTATAATTACTCATCACTTTTTGCGCCAATATAAGTATGATTTCTAACAATTGCTGATGCTTGTATCCAGCACTGTAAAATGCGTCAAGCTGGGCATTATCAACATTCCCTCGCCCGCGAGTTACAGCCAGCACAGTTTCTTTAAGCGTATTCAATTTGCTGTCAGACAGTGTTTCATCGTTTCGCAACTCTTCAATCAGGTCATCGCGCACTTTCATACTCTTAGCAATACCCGTATGCGCTGGAACGCAGTAATGACACGCGTGCTCTACATTCACTGCCTGCCAAACCACCGTTAACTCTTCTGCATTGAACGATGTTTCTTGCGCTAGTTTATGCAGCACTTGATAGCCTTCAAGCAAAGTCGGCGCTTCTGCCATTACTGCATGTAGATTTGGAATCATTCCAAATGCTGCTTGCGAATTATCAAGTAAAGGCTTCGCTGCTTCTGGCGCACTCTCTTTCGTGTGTAAAGTAAAATCGCTCATGTCACTCTCCTATTGATGTGATCAAAAACTGCAAGCAACGCTTTGCGCTACTCACAACTCGTATGCCAATAATAATAGGTTTACTTGAACGATCGTTCAAGCGATAATTGAACATATGTTCAAAATATTCACGTATAAGGTATGCAGCGATGAAATATGACCACGATGAGATTATAGAAAAAGCCACTACGCTTTTTTGGCAACGAGGCTTTCAGGCGGCTGGCATGCGTGATATTCAGCAGGCATTGGATATGCGTCCGGGTAGTATTTATGCGCGTTTTCAAAGCAAAGAAGGTTTATTCAAACTTGTTGTTGAGCATTATGCAGACAACAGTGCAAAACGTTTAAAGCAAGTCACAGAAGCTCAATCACCTTTAGACGCTCTTTACCACTTTTTTGAAACAGCATTAACTGGCCCCGACGAGCAACGCTACATGCGCCAGTGCTTGTTGGTTAAGTCTATTGCAGAATTAGAACTCATTGGTGATATTGCCAAAAAAGCTGTACTTGAGAGCATGCAAACCCTTAAGGCTGGTTTTAGAAATATTATTGAAGCCTGTATCGAAAAAGGTGAGCTGCCTGAACATACGCCAACGTCAACAGCCGCAGAGTGGCTTCAAAATCAGTTCGTTGGCTTACGAGCGTTTGCCTTACTGCGAGACGATAATCAAACAACTATTAAGATGATAGACAAAGTCATTATCGATTTGAAAGGCCAATGGCCACAACAAACACATTAATGTAGATGAAGGCTTACAAAAACTGAAGCAGCACATTTATGAAAATTGCCGTAAAACCAGTTGGATGGGCCCTGGTTTACTTAAATAAGCGGTTCGGATTGAACCGTTTAAACCAAGTGGAAAAACCATTTTTGTCCGTTTTCAGATTAACGTAGGCTCGCTTTACCTCAACCCACTGTTCCTGGTCAACAGTCACTTTACCATCAGCAAACGGTACATATAGCTGATCGCCTTCAAAGTGGGTTCTAAATTCTAAGTAAAAGTCGCCGTGTAACTCCTCAAGTAAGGCATCGGACTCCCCCAATCCGTTGGGGAGGAAGTAATGAAACCGAGTGAGAATAAGGCTTCCTTCAGCACTTAACTGGTAACTGCCTGCATAGCCATCCCAGCAGGCAGACATCACCTCAACCTTTTCAGGGTCAGGTTTACTCTTCAACTGATAAAAGTGTTTTTCGCCTTCGTCTGCTGGATGCCCTTGCCAAATATAATAAAGGCTATAGCCTTTTAGATTAACCCACGGACATTGATTGGAGAACCCTTGCGAAAATTGTACGGTCATTCCTTTGAACCTTTGAAAAAGTGAATTGATTTGAGTTCGGCAAGTGGCTAGATTTTGTGACTTTTTAAACCTAAGCAGTAGCTAAGAGAACAGTAACCGCAACAACTGGGCGATAAGCAAAATCCCCATTAAGGGCCAAATCCACTTAGCCCATTTCGCAGCATCCTCATTACTGATTCGCATTTTAGAGCGTTCTATTAGCGGTATAATCAATGCTAGCGCACCAAATAACACCGCCAGTAAAATTAACACTTCCATTATCGTAACCCTATCGCATATTTGAGCACTTCTTGTTTAGCAGGCTCTATGCGCTGCGCCACAGAAAGAAGCTGGTTTCTTATCCATTTTATGGGGGCAACGTCATTGCTAAACAAGGTATAAAACCCATCCATTGCCGTCATCATCACCAAATTATCTCGCTTTCGTGGCTTTTCATAATTGCTGATAAGCCTTTGAGAAAATACTTGCTCGGTTAGCAACAATGCGTTGTCGCTACCGAATGGCTTGAATTCAGCACACACAGAAAGAAAGGTTTCTACATCTTTAAAACCTAAATTAACACCCTGTCCGGCAAGCGGATTAATGGTGTGTGCTGCATCACCAACTAACGCACAACAGCCTTTCACATAGTGATTAGCATGAGCACGCGTGAGTGGAAAAATCGCTTTATCAATAACTGAAAAGCTATTGCCATTTCTGGTCAATTCATCTGGAAACGTTTTAAGAATTTCACTTTCAAGTTGGTTCGCTTTTAAACTTTTAATCCGTTTGAGTTCGTCAGGCGAGTCGTACCAAACTAGCGAAGCGAAGTTATCAAACATAGGTAAAAAGGCTTTAGGGCCGCTCGATGTAAACTGCTGCCAGGTTACAGGTTCAACGGCGTTCTCCATCTTTATAGTGATCCCCATCGCCTGCTGCGAATATTGCCAACCTGTAGTGCCAATGCCCGCCGCCTTTCTCACCTGAGAGTTTGCGCCATCTGCGCCAACAAGCCAGCTCGCTTCAATGGTTCTGCCATTCGAAAGGCTGACCTTAGCCGTATTCGTTAATTGAATATCTTGCACCATTTGTCCGGTAATGAGCTCAACATTGTCAAACTGCTTTAATGCGTGGTGGCACCCCAGCTGCAACAATCGGTTTTCCACAAAAAAGCCTAGTTGGGGCATGTCGATACTTTGTGCGGTAAAGTCTGTTCGATGGGCTGGGTCGTCCCACACGCTTAGGCCTGTGTAAGGTTTAACACGCATGGCGGCTATGTGCTCCCAAGCACCAAGGGCTTTTAACAGCGTTACCGATGCTTCGCTGATGGCTGAAACCCTTAAGTCGGGCCCCTTCTCAGCGTTAAAAGGTGCTGGTAGATACGGCTCTATCACTGCTACCTTAAACTGCTGCTGAGCAAGTCCCAACGCAAGTGCAGCACCTACCATACCGCCGCCATTTATACAAAAATCGACCATTTACTCTCCTTAAAACACGCACTTGCATTATGTCTTAAAACACAAAGCGCTGTGAAGTAAAACGTAGAACTGGCTTGCCCTAGATCAATTCTTAACGAATCGTCTCAAGATACTGGGAATATGCTTGCATTACAGGTAAAATATGCGGCTATTTTGAACATCTCCCTGTAACTGACATTATCCGTGTTTTTTACGTGGTGATTTAAGCGCCTTACGTAAAATAACATTCTGGCAGCCACCTTTTCTAAACAACGGTGAAACTGCTCTCACTTACAGGAACACTAACAGGTTATCGAATAGTTGTTATGACTAAAAAGCTGTATATCAAAACCTGGGGCTGCCAAATGAACGAGTACGACTCGGAGAAAATGGCAGACTTACTAGACTCAACGCATGGCTACAGTGCTGCAGAAAGTGCTGAAGAAGCCGATGTTATTTTGCTTAACACATGCTCAATTCGTGAAAAAGCACAGGAAAAGGTGTTCCACCAGCTGGGACGTTGGAAAACACTTAAGCAAGATAAACCTGAACTTATTATCGGTGTGGGCGGCTGTGTAGCCTCTCAAGAAGGCGATACTATTCGTCAGCGTGCACCGTTCGTAGACTTGGTATTCGGTCCACAAACACTGCACCGCTTGCCTGAAATGATCAATCAGCTTCAGGGCGGCGCAAAGTCAGTCATTGACGTAAGCTTCCCGGAAATTGAAAAATTCGACCGTTTGCCTGAGCCACGTGCTGAAGGTCCAACGGCGTTCGTTTCAATCATGGAAGGCTGTTCAAAATACTGCACATTCTGTGTTGTGCCTTACACCCGTGGTGAAGAAGTAAGCCGTCCCGTTGACGACGTGTTGCTTGAAATCGCTCAGCTTGCAGGTCAAGGCGTGCGTGAAGTCAATCTTCTAGGTCAAAACGTTAACGCGTATCGCGGTGAAAATTACGACGGTACAATTTGTCGTTTCTCTGAGCTGCTTGAATTGGTAGCGGCCATAGACGGTATCGACAGAATTCGTTACACCACCTCACACCCGGTTGAATTTACTGATGACATTATAGAAGCATACGCGTCTATTCCGGAGTTAGTAGACCACCTACACTTGCCTGTTCAAAGCGGCTCTGACCGTATATTGAACTTGATGAAGCGTGGCCATACAGCAATCGAATACAAGTCTAAAATGCGTAAGCTGAAGAAAATTCGCCCGAACATTAGTTTGTCGAGTGACTTCATTATTGGTTTCCCAGGTGAAACAGATGCCGACTTTGAAGCCACCATGGATTTGATTCAGGCAGTCGATTACGACCTTAGCTTCAGCTTTATTTACAGTGCTCGCCCGGGTACGCCTGCTGCCGACGCAGTAGATGACGTAAGTGAAGAAACTAAGAAGCAACGTCTTCACCTACTACAGCAGCGTATTACGCAACAGGCTCTTCGTATTGCTCGTCACATGGTTGGCACAGAGCAACGAATATTGGTTGAAGGTCCGTCAAAGAAAAACCCAATGGAGCTTTCGGGACGTACTGAAAATAACCGTGTAGTGAACTTCGAAGGCACACCAGACATGATTGGCGAATTCGTTGATGTAAACATCACTGACGTATTCACTAACTCATTACGTGGTGAAGTTGTGCGCAGAGAGAGCGAAATGGGCTTGCGTGTTGCCGTTTCGCCCCAATCTATCATGGCAAAGCATCAGGCAGATTTGCCCGATGAGCTTGGCGTGGGTCAATTTAACCCAGCCTAAATACATTTTATAGCGAGGAAAAAAGTAGCTTGAGTACATTGGTTAGTAACGAATTTGAATTAGAACCGGCAGATAGCAAACGTTTGTCGAGTTTATGTGGCCCCTTTGATGACAACATTAAACAAATTGAGCGCAGGTTAGGGGTAGAAATTACCTACCGAAATAACGCATTCAAGGTGTTGGGTGAACCGCAGCAAATAAAAAGTGCCAGCGAATTACTTAAGCTTCTTTATATAGAAACTCAGCCTATTAAGGGCCGTATTCCCGAGCTAGAAGCGGAACAAGTTCATCTTGCCATTCAAGAAGCCCGTGTTATTGAAAAAGACGCAACAGGCGGCTACGGCAAAGAAGTGAATATTAAGACCAAGCGCGGTGTGATTAAGCCGCGTAACCCTAACCAAGCGCAATATGTGGCGAACATTGTAAACCACGATATTACTTTTGGTATTGGACCTGCTGGTACGGGTAAAACCTACCTAGCCGTCGCTGCTGCTGTGGACGCGCTTGAGCGACAAGAAATTCGCCGCATCTTGCTTACCCGCCCGGCGGTAGAAGCGGGTGAAAAGCTCGGTTTCTTGCCCGGCGACCTTTCACAAAAAGTTGACCCGTACCTTCGTCCGCTTTACGACGCCCTATTTGAAATGTTGGGCTTCGAGAAAGTAGAAAAGCTTATGGAACGCAACGTCATTGAAGTTGCACCGCTGGCCTATATGCGCGGTCGAACGCTGAACGATGCCTTTATTATCCTGGATGAAAGTCAAAACACCACGGTAGAGCAAATGAAAATGTTCTTAACCCGTATTGGCTTCAATTCAAAAGCGGTGATCACCGGTGACATCACGCAGGTAGACTTACCTCGCGGTGCAAAATCAGGTCTTCGTCATGCTATTGAAGTGTTAAGTGAAGTGGATGACATTTCTTTCAACTTCTTTAACGCTGAAGACGTGGTCCGCCACCCTGTGGTTGCGCGCATCGTAAGAGCCTATGAAGTGCACGATGCTGAACAAGAGCGTCTTCGCAAAGCACGTAAAGAAGAAGCATTGCGACTTCAACGTGAACAGGCTTCTCAAGACGATAATGCCACGCAAACGAAAGACGACAACGCATCGTGAGTGCCATTATTGATGTACAGCAAGCGTTTGAAGGTGACGAGGCCATTTTGTCGGCCATTCCCTCACCTTCGGAACTTGAGCTTTGGGCTAACGCCGTGCTCAATTACGAAGGGTTAGCTGAGCAAGAAGTGACCATTCGCTTTACTGACGAAGTCGAAAGTCAAAGCCTTAACCATGAATACCGAGGAAAAGATAAACCCACAAATGTTTTATCTTTTCCGTTTGAAGCGCCTCCAGGTATAGAAATAAACCTTTTAGGTGACCTGGTTATTTGTGCCCCCGTTATTAGTCGAGAAGCCGAAGAACAGCATAAAGACGTAAGCAACCACTACGCGCACATGACTGTTCACGGGCTATTGCATTTAATGGGTTACGACCATATTGATGATGCGGAAGCTGAGGAAATGGAAAGCAAGGAAATTGATATTCTTGCGCACCTTGGCATTGCTAATCCTTACGAATCTATTGATTAAAAATTCAATATAAACCATTGTTAGTTAAGTACTTTAACACTTAATAACAATAAAACATTGACGACCAGCGAGAACCATTTTAACGTTGGCGTTGAACTAACAATTAAACGGACATTATGAGCGACGATAATCCTCACTCTACCAACGGCTCATCAGGCAAGAGTTGGTTAGATAAACTAAAAAATTCAATTTCTGGCGAGCCGAGAAGTAAAGAAGAGTTAGTATCGGTTATTACTGATGCTGAACAGAACGAAATCATAGACCCACAAACCCGCGAAATGATTGAAGGGGTTATTGGGGTAAATGAAATGCGAGTAAGGGATATCATGATCCCTCGCGCTCAAATGACCACCATCGATGTAGAGCAAAAGGTAGAAGAGTTTTTACCTGTAATGCTTGAATCTGCTCACTCCCGTTTCCCCGTTATCAGCGAAGATAAAGACCACATCGAAGGTATTCTGTTAGCAAAAGATCTTTTAGCTTTTGCATTTAACGCGGAAAAAGAATTCAACCTTCGCGATATTCTGCGCCCTGCGGTTATTGTCCCAGAAAGCAAACGCGTGGACGTTCTGCTTAAAGAGTTCCGCCAGCAACGCTACCACATGGCCATTGTTGTAGATGAATATGGCGGTGTGTCTGGTCTAGTCACGATTGAAGATATCCTTGAAATTATCGTGGGTGAAATTGAAGACGAATACGATACGGAAGAAGATGGTACCGATGATATTCGCCCGTTAAATAAATCAACATACTCTGTTAAAGCCTTAACGCCGGTTGACGATTTTAACGAGTTTTTTGAAACCAAGTTTAGCGAAGAAGAAGCCGACACTATTGGCGGTATTGTGCTGAAAGCGTTTGGTCATATGCCTGAAACCAATGACGAAATCACCATTGGCGACATTCAATTTAAAGTGACTAACTCTGATAAGCGCCGACTTATCCAACTTAAGGTTTCAGTGCCTTCGCTCGAATAGTGAAGTAACGCAAACTACGCCTGTTTCAGCATAGGGCAGCATGATTTTATTCGTGCTCACCCTATGTTGACGTAACAACTCTATTAACCACGATCAGATGACTCCTATGCTGAAACGGTTTACTCCCCACCTACTCCTTTTGTTAAGCGGCGCAAGTTTAACGCTAGCTTTCGCTCCTTTTAACATGTGGCTTTTAACTATTCCTGCGCTTGCAATTGCTATACGTCAGGTGATAAAGCTCAAACATCGCCCATTTTTAGCCGGATGGCTGTTCGGTGCAGGATGGTTTGGAGCGGGTATAAGCTGGGTTCATGTGAGTATTGCCGACTTTGGCGGGCTTCCCATTGCGGCATCTATTGGCATTATGGCGTTGCTATGTGGTTACTTATCGCTTTATCCTGCGCTTGCCACCAAGTTAACCGCCAAGTACTTCTCTCCCCACTTGTGGCCAATGGCGTTACCTCTTTTCTGGGTTGCGGCTGAGTGGTTACGAAGCTGGATGCTAACCGGCTTTCCATGGTTATCTATAGGGTATAGTCAATTAGAGAGCCCTCTTTCAGGCTTTGCGCCAATCATCGGAGAAACGGGAATAAGCGCGCTTATCGTTATCAGCGCTACGCTATTTGCGTTGATACACAATAAGCGAACTTTCGCCAACGCAGTGCTAGTGGCGCTGTGCTTATTTACCAGTGGCTACCTTCTTAAACAACATACTTGGGTTGCCCCCCAAAAAACCTACTCAGTAGGCATGGCTCAAGGCAACATCGCGCAAAGTCTGCGATGGGTGCCAGAGCAAGATGGTCCAACCATGGACACCTATTGGAAATTAACTGAAAGCTTATGGGATAACGACCTCATCATTTGGCCTGAAGCCGCGGTTCCCAAGCTTGAGCCATTAGCCCAACCTTATCTTGCTAAAGTTAACGAAAGAGCCTTTCAAGAGAACACGGCACTTATTACGGGTATTGTTAATTACAACTGGGAAACTGATGAAGCGTGGAACAACCTAATTGTGCTAGGTAAACGTACACCAGATGCCGCTTATCCCGACTATCAATATTTCCACAACAACCGATTTTCGAAACATCATCTATTGCCCGTAGGCGAATTCGTACCTTTTGAAGACTGGCTTCGCCCGCTTGCTCCCCTATTCGATTTACCTATGTCATCATTCTCTCGAGGTGACTATCAACAGGCAAACCTTGAAGCTAACGGCATTCACCTAGCCCCCGCTATCTGTTTTGAAATTGCGTTTCCTCATCAAGTGATGGCAAATGTATATGAAAATACCGACATGATCATAACCGTGAGTAATGATGCGTGGTTTGGTCACTCACATGGGCCTGCTCAGCATTTGCAGATAGCGCAAATGCGCGCCCTTGAGTTAGGCCGCCCTGTCGTTAGAGCGACAAATAATGGCATTACGGCTTTTATAGACCACAGAGGCGAAATAACTGCTCGGCTACCTCAATTCATGGCAGGTAATATTTCGGCGCCAGTTGTCGCAACCAGAGGGTTTACACCGTATTACCATCTTCAAGAGCTAGGTGTTTGGTTTATAGTTATTTTGCTATTTGTTAGTGCGTTACTTCTTAGACGAAGACAGAGATGATCTGTAAAAATTAAAGGTACCGACACAATAGTCATTCAATAATAATACTAACTCGATGTAGGACATGTTGAACTTGTTTTTTGCAAAGTTCAATGTGTGCTAATTAAGGAAATACTTGTGAACTGGGTTTCTCTTTTTTCAAAAAAACTACTCACCTTTTCTATCACTGCCATTGTTTGCTCTACTGCTGTTTTCGCAGAGACAACGGTAATTACTGCAGATCGCATGATTGACGTTGCTAACGGGAAAGTCGTCAAACAGGCGGCTGTTATTGTAACGGACAATATAATTACTGCATCTGGTCGCCTTAAAGACCTGACAGTTCCAAACGAAGCAACACGTATTGATTTAGGCAATGCCACGCTAATGCCTGGGTTAATGGATATGCACGTACACTTAACCACTGATGCAACTCGACACGGGTACAAGCGTTTAGAAGTATCACTGCCCCGCGCGGCTATTACTGGCGTTAAACACGCTAAAGCAACGTTAGATGCAGGTTTTACCACTGTGCGTAATGTGGGTGCACCTGGTTTTGCTGATGTTGCGTTAAGAGATGCCATCAACGCGGGCGACGTAGTGGGACCGCGCATGTTTGTAGCTGGGCCAAGCCTAGGCGTAACTGGCGGCCATTGTGACAGCAATCTTTTGCCCTATGAGTATGACAATTATAGCGAAGGTGTTGCCGATGGCCCGTGGGAAGTACGCAAAAAAGTACGTCGAAATATTAAGTACGGCGCTACCGTGATCAAATTCTGCGCTACAGGTGGCGTTTTGTCTAAAGGCACAAAAGTAGGTGCACAGCAATACACATTCGAAGAAATGAAAGCCCTCATTGATGAGGCCCATTTGCGTGGTTTGACAGTAGCGACTCATGCTCATGGCACTAATGGCATTAAAGCAGCCATTAAAGCGGGTGTAGATTCAGTAGAACACGTAAGTTTGCTTGATGACGAAGCGATAGATTTAGCGAAAAAGAACGGTACTTACTTCTCTATGGATATTTACGTAACTGAATATATTCTGGGTGAAGGAGAGAAAGCCGGTATTCTAGAAGAAAGCCTGAATAAAGAGCGTATTGTTGGTAAAACTCAGCGCGAAAACTTTGAGAAGGCAGTTAAAGCTGGTGTAAATATGGTATTTGGTTCCGATGCCGGGGTTTACCCTCACGGTGATAATCCTAAGCAGTTTGCCCGGATGGTGAAGTTCGGTATGACCCCCATTCAGGCTATTCAAGCTGCTACTATTAACCCTGCCCGCTTACTGAAACAAGAAGCTACCCTTGGAAGTTTGGAAAAAGGTAAGCTGGCAGATATCGTCGCAGTGCCCGGCAACCCACTAGATGATATGAGCCTTATGGAAAAAGTGGGCTTTGTTATGAAAGATGGACAAATTGTGAAGCAGTACGCGATGTGATGAATGGCCGCTAAAGGAAAATCTTTAGCTTGTAGTTCATAGATTGCAGCTTGCTGCACGGAGCATAGCAGAGGATAGTCGCTACGCAAGGTTAATAGCTTAGCAATACATCACACTGCATCAGACTAAGAAATAAAAAACGGCGCTAACTTCATTTGAAGTAGCGCCGTTTTTGTTAGCAGCAACTACCTTACAACAGATAGGTAGTCTACCCTGTTAAACGTTACCTGCCGCCTGAATAGCAGTAAGTGCGATGGTAAATACAATATCGTCAACCAATGCACCGCGACTTAAATCGTTAACGGGCTTTCGCATGCCTTGCAGCATTGGGCCAATACACACTAGATCGAAGCTACGCTGTACCGCTTTGTAAGTGGTATTTCCGGTATTGAGGTCAGGAAAAACAAACACGTTTGCCTTACCAGCAACAGGGCTATTTGGTGCCTTGCTCTTGCCCACACTTTCGATAGCCGCTGCATCGTATTGAAGTGGACCATCAATAAGTAAATCAGAGCGAAGGCTTTGCGCAATTTTGGTCGCTTCTCTCACCTTTTCTACATCGCTTCCTGCACCTGACGAACCAGTGCTGTAGCTAATCATCGCAACCCGCGGCTCAATGCCAAACATTTGTGCAGATTCCGCAGATTGAATAGCAATATCAGCGAGCTGTTGAGCGTTGGGATCTGGGTTAATTGCACAGTCGCCGTAAACCAAAACTTGGTCAGGCAACAGCATAAAAAATACTGACGACACCAACGACGCGTTTTCAGCGGTCTTTATCAACTGGAGCGCTGGGCGAATAGTGTTCGCAGTTGTATTTACTGCACCTGACACTAATCCATCCACGTCATCTTGCTGAAGCATCATCGTGCCCAGAGTTACGTTATCTTCTAACAACTCTTGGGCAACCACTTCCGTCACACCTTTATGGCCGCGTAGCGCCACTAAGCTCTCAACATAGTCTTTTTTAATGGCCGACGGCGAGAGAATCTCAACGCCTTCGCTCAGTACAACACCTTGCTGTTCTGCTACCCGCCTAATCTCAGTTTCATCGCCTAGCAATACAGGACGAGCAAGACCCCGTTTGGCACAAATAGAAGCCGCCACCACGGTTCTTGGCTCGTTTCCTTCAGGAAGCACAATGCGTTTATTTACCTGCCTTGCACGGTTTGTTAGGTAAAAACGAAACGCTGATGGAGAGAGTTTTTTCTGGCGCGACACTTTTTGGGTAAGTGAATTTACCCAACTTGCGTCTAAACTTTCCGCAGTGTGAACCATCACCTTTTCAATGCGTTTACTGTCATCTACAGGTACTTCCTGATTAAAAGCGTGAAGTGCTTGTGCTGTTTGCCACGTATTGGAATTTACCAGCATAACCGGTAAGCCCGTTTCCATGGCCTGGCTACACAACGCCATAATGTTTTCATCCGGCTGATAGCCGCCAGTAAGCAAGAGCGCGCCTAGCTTTGTGCCGTTTAATGCAGCTAAACAGCACGACACAAAAACATCGCCGCGATCACCCGACATTACAAGTAGCGCCCCCGGCTTTAAGGTGTGCGTCATGTTGTGAATTTCTCGCGCGCAAAACGTGACACTACTTAAACGCCGCTCAGCCAGCTCGCCTTCGTTTAACAAGCTAGCGTTAAGATGCTTCGCTACGTCGGTGGCGCGAGGAGATACTAAATCAGCACTCCAGTCAATTGTGCCAAGTAGACTCAAGCCCTTTTTGAAAATAGGCAAATCACGTAACGCTTGGGTTCGCTCTTCGTCGTGCTCAGGGGCTTCTATTGCGCCAATATCAGCGCGTAAGCGACCATGTTCATCAAAAGGCGCGTTAACCTTATTGAAGATACAGCCCACTACTTTTTGACTTTTGTGACCGCCATAGGTGTCTACAACGATTTCGAGGCGATGATTGATATCCGTGGTCGACTCATTTCCCGGCACAGCCACGAAAACGATGTCGGCATCAAGTGCCCGACTAATTTCTAAATTCAGGCGCTCTGCATAAGGGTGATGGCGAGTTGTCACCAATCCTTCAATAACAGTAACAGCCTCTTGAACACTGCTTTCTTCAAACCGCTCGATGATCTCCTCTAAGAGCTCATCGGTGCTGTCGTTACTGATCATTCGCTCTACGTATTCAAGCTCGAAAGGCGTGATGGGCGACACACTGGCATGGTGCGCAATAATTGCTGTAGAGCGCTCTTCGCCGTTATCGCCTTTGCGTGGCTGTGCAACGGGCTTAAAGAAATTGAGCTTTATGCCTTGTTCCTCGATAGCACGAACAAGGCCCATGCTGACCGTAGTTAGGCCGACACTGGTGCCTACGGGGATCAACATAATTCTGCGAGACATAGTTACTCCTGCTTTTGCTAACGCGTTGGCGTTGCTTATATAGTTTACGCGAAGGTTGCAGCTTCTGCGGCTATCACCCATTCTTCATTTGTAGGCACAACATAAACTGCCGTTGACGCGGTATCAGCGGTAATCTTTCCACCTTGACCAAATCGCGCGTCGGTATTTCTTTGCTCATCTAAGCTAATTCCAAAGTGGGCGAAATACCCCATAGTTGTCTCACGAATAAGCGATGAGTTCTCCCCTATTCCGCCTGTAAATACAATAGCGTCTAACGTGGGTACGGCTACCATATAACCCGCGATGTATTTAGCTAAGCGATAGCAAAAAATTTCAATGGCCAATAATGCACCTTCGTGACCTTCAAGCGCCGCATCTTCAAGGGTTCGACAGTCGTTACTCAGCTCTGAGATACCAAGTAATCCAGACTGTTTGTTCAGTAAATCACTTATCTCATCTGCGGTTTTGCCAAGCTTCTTCTGCAGCGTTCCCGGTAGACTCGGATCTAAGTCACCACAGCGAGTGCCCATAACTAAGCCTTCAAGAGGAATAAAGCCAAGGCTTGTGTCTACCGCCACACCTTTTTCTATAGCCGACACACTGCAGCCATTGCCTAGGTGGGCACTGATAATGCTGGTATCTGAAACCGGCTTCTCAAGAATTTTTGCCATGCTATCAAGTATGAACTTGTGACTGGTTCCATGGAATCCGTAGCGTCTTATGCCGTGCTCGCGATAAAGCGACATGGGTAAAGCATAAATAAAGGCTTTTTGGGGTAAGGTTTGAAAGAAAGAAGTATCAAATACGACTACGTGAGGCAGGTCAGGGTAAGCCTCTTGCGCCGTGACGATCCCCTTTAGGTTCGCCATATTATGAAGCGGAGCCATGCTTGCATAATCTTCAATTGCTTTTAGTACGCTATCATCGACAAGTGCAGCCTGCTTAAACTTTTCACCACCATGAACAACACGATGCCCTATTGCGATAGGCTTAACGCCCGTACTAGCGATAACTTCTGAAATTGCGCTTAACGCTTCGGTATGGCCAGCTTTTTCAGGTAGTGCGCGTTTTTCTTTTTTGCCGTTTAACTTGTAAGACAAACTAGCATCACTATTACCTAGTGCTTCAGCAATACCAGACAGTCCAGCCTCTCCAGTGTCAGCGTCAATTATCGCGAACTTTACGGACGAACTGCCGCAATTTAAAACTATAACTTCTTTCTTCATTTTTTAAATTTACAAATAAAAGTGGTAAGACATTTTGCTTAACCAAATTGTAGCATTTATAAACAACCGGATTGGTTAAACAATTGCTAAATGTTTTATAAAAAACATCGCATACACTTATTGTATGTGAGGTTTTTTCTCAATATTTATTGAAAAGCACGCGATTCATTTCATGCCGTAAAAAAAAGAAACAAATAAAACCAATAAATACATAGACTTAAAATTAAACCCAAGTTTTTTGGAAAAAATATGCATTTTCTTTCTTGAAAAGTATTTGGGCCATTCCTATATATGTTTTGTCGGCGCTGAAAGGTCAGGTCGACAAAACCGCCGCCGCAGAGTCGGGGCATTTAGACTTTTAACATATTGCTTAATTTTGAGGATATGACTATGCGTACTATCGATCTATCTCCACTTTACCGTTCATTCATTGGTTCTGATCACCTAGCGTCTTTAATTGATGCAGCATCTCGTGCTGAGAAGCAAAGTACCTACCCGCCGTATAACATAGAGTTACTTGGCGATGACAAGTATCGTGTAACCATGGCCATTGCCGGCTTTAGTAAAGACGACGTTTCTATTCAGGTTGAAGAAAACACGTTGACGATTACGGGCACGAAGAAAACGGAAGCGGACGATAAAGAAAGCAAAGAGCGTAAGTTCTTACACAAGGGCATTTCAGAGCGTAACTTTGAGCGTAAATTCCAACTTGGCGACCATGTAAAAGTGCTAGCTGCAGATATGGAAAACGGTCTGTTACACATCGATATGGAGCGAGTCATTCCTGAAGCCAAGAAGCCTCGTCAAATAGAGATTGGTTCTCGTTTAATTGAAAATTAATAGTTAGTTTCTTGGTTTGTTTCCCAACTTTTAGCGGCGCCTTTCGGCGCCGTTTTTTTTGGGCTTAAAAAAATCGCTTTTAGTTGGCGCTTACCCATTACTCAAGCGTTGTCGATTTCAATGGCGTAATCAGCTTTACCCGATTCACCAGACTTAAAGTTACCTCGAAGGCTTTTCCCCGTCAGTTCACCTGTAGCAGACCCTTCAATTGATATAAATTCGCTGCTTGCAACTCCATTCTCAAACTTACCGGCATGCTGAAAAGTAACCGTGCCGCGCATACCGTTTACTACGCCAACGAAGGTTTCAAACCCGGTAAATTTGGCAGACATCTGAGATTGATAAGACATCAAAAACTCGACATTAGATTCGCCACTCATTTCACCAGAATACACCTGCTTAATACTAGCGTGAGATACCTTAATTCCCTCTGATCTTTCACTAAGTGTGTCTTCGTCCCATTGAGTAATGGAAAAACTTCCTTTGAACGCCATAAATATCTCTTTATAAATGATTTTTAGTTATAAACTGTAAACCCTAGCTTCTCAGAAAGAAAAAAACAGTCAGCAAATTGTAACAGGGTGTTTAGATAATCCCCTTAAGCATGGCTAACCCCACTGCGTTACAGGTGCTTGCGTCCTTGATTTCTCCACGTTTTATTTTCTCCTTTAACTCATTTAAGGAGAGTGAAACAACGCGCAAGTCTTCTTCCTCGACATCGAGTTTTTGTGCGCCTTGGGTGAGGCCTTTAGCTACATAAATGTGATAACCCTGATTACAAAAACCGTATGCTAAATATTGAAATCCCACATATTCCATTGAATCTGCAGTTAAGCCAGTCTCTTCTTTAAGTTCACCTTTCGCCAATTCAACAGGGTCGACATCAGGGTTACTTTCCCATGCACCTTGAGGCAACTCAAGCTGGCGCTCTTTTATGGTATAGCGATATTGCTCAACCATGTAAACCGTATCGCCTTCTATCGGCAAAATAATAGCGAAGTCAGGCTTTTCCACCACGCCGTAAATGCCTTCGTTTCCACTGCTGCGTTGTATTTTGTCTTCTCTTACGCGAAGCCATTTGTTTTCGTACACAACTTTTGTATCTAGTGTTTTAATATCAGCCATGCCTCACTCCTCACTCACTGTCTTTTTCGTTTCGAAGAAAACCTGCACTTTCTTCCGTCTCTTTAAGTGTTAGGCGATCGTCAGGGTTTTTGTTAAACGCTCGGGTTTGTTGATTAACTTGATGAATGGTACTTGCATTGGCTAAGTCTGATTCATTAGTGATTGAAGCGATGGTCTCTCTACCGCGTAAGAATGCTTTAATTTCGTCGACGATTTCCTTCAATTCTCCGTCGTTTTTGTTCATTCCCATTACAAAGCGCGGGGCTTCCAGATTGTTCATACCGCTAGTGGCGAATATAGAAGTGTTAATTCGACTAGTAATGATCCACGGTGTGATACTGCTTCTAACTACGACATTTTCAGACCGTGTAGAATCGTGAATTGCCATACCTGTTGAAACTCTAGACTCGGTATACGTGCCTTCGGTTTTCATGTACATAAGCAAAGAGTTAAAGTTCAGCTCGCCCCAAAACATGTGAGACGCGTTGTTTAAAATACTTCCTGCCGCTCTGAAAGTAAGCCAAGCGAATATCAGCATGAGCAAATTATTGACCATAGAAAAAGCATTGTTCAACAGTGCGCTGTTATTTACACCAATACTGATAACCAGATGTAGTAGCTCAGCAAGCTGTACGCCAGATGAGTAAAACAATACCGCGGCAACAACGACGGCAACTTGCGCAATAGCGCTCAACGCTACCTTAGCCCCTTTGGGTAATGCTAACCCCTCACTGAGGGTTGGCTGAGTTTCTATCAGTAATTCCCCTTCGAAACTACCCTTCCCTTCAGCCTGCTCTTTAAGCTTAGGAACAAAGTCTGCGTATATTCTGTTTGGGACTTCCTTGTAACGACGGTTGGCAAGCACGATGTTTTCTATATTGATAAAAATCTCATTGGGATGAACAGACTCTTGCATGTTTGCTCGAAATTCGCTGACTTCAGTTTGTGGTGTCACTAAATCCATGCGCTTTTTAAGTAATGGAAATACAAGACCTATCACCACGCCGATACAGATGAAAAGGTATACAAAGTTCAGCCAAGCGCTAAAAAAAGCGTGTTCTTCAGACCAGGTTTTAAGTTCATTGATATTACTTCCCACCACACCATCGAGAAACACACCCGCACCAAGAGGAACGACTAGTGCTAATCCAATGATTACACCAATTGACAACCCTCCCGCTTTAGCAAGTTGCGAGTTTCCTTCGTTATGGATGCCCTTTGCCGTAGAGGTCCAGTTGGCAACAAAATAGATAAGCAATACCAAAGAAAGAACAGGCATAACGACAATTTTTGCGACTTCACCTGCAAAGCCATTACTTACTAAAAAATAGACGATGGCGTAGGTAACTAAGCCCACGATGAGTGTCGCCCCCATGGCTAAAATTTCTTGGGCAAGATGGCGTAGCGGGTAAGGTAAAAAAACAAGCTTAGGAAAAATGCTGTGAACTAGCCGAGCGAGCCAGCCTTTTGGCTCCTCAAAGGTAGTATTTCGTCTTCCCATAAGCATAGAGTGCAGTGACTCTTTCGAGTAAAGCAGAGATTTTTGCTCTGCCTGAGCAGCATCTTGTTCAGATTTTGAGAAGTTGTAGGCCAGTGAAGTGGGAACCGTTCTACCTACAAAAAAGCGCATAAGTTGAAGGATACCGACCGCCGTATGGCGTATTCCCGATACTACTAAAACAAAACCAACCGCTAGCAAGGTATAGCCTTTCACCTTGTTAGCTTCAAATATTGCCGGCACTGTGAAAACAACGTAAACCGCTAACAATAGCGTTAAGACACCACCCAGTGTTCTAAGCGCTCCTTCTGTCTTAAATGGGTTCTTTATCCCTAGCGTCTGAGAACCAAAATCATAAGCCATGATGCATCCTTTCGAAAACAAAAGGAAAAATCATACTTAGTGTAAGATGATTGAGCAATGATTACTTACGTGAATCTCTCTGCACCGTATCGAAAAGGCATAGTAACTGATAAAAAAAATATCAATAAATGAGCTAGTGTATGAGAAAAGCAGAGAATAATTAAAAAGTATGGGAGTGGATATAGCCAGCAGAAGGACTCTGCTGGCTTGCGTAGTTAGATATATTCTACTTCGATGATTTCAACTTCAACTGCGCCGGCTGGCGTTTGAATCGTTACCATGTCATCAAGCTCTTTGCCTATTAGACCACGAGCGATAGGTGAATTAACCGAAATCAAGTTGTTCTTAATATCAGCTTCATCATCACCAACAATACGGTAGGTGGTTTCTTCATCGGTATCGACGTTTAGAATGGTTACGGTAGTACCGAAAATAACCTTACCCGTATTTTCCATTTTGGTAACGTCGATAATCTGTGCATTTGATAGCTTGCCTTCAATATCTTGAATGCGGCCTTCACAGAAGCTTTGCTGTTCTCGGGCTGCGTGATATTCAGCATTTTCTTTTAAGTCACCATGCTCACGTGCTTCGGCAATTGACTCGATAATACGTGGGCGTGTTTTTGTTTTTAGTTCATTTAATTCGTCACGCAGCATTTGAGCGCCGCGCGCTGTCATTGGATACTGACTCATGAATACCGTCTCGCTTAGCTAGTAATTTAAACAGAAAAGTGCGCCGCGAAGGCGCACTTTTTATTCGTTCACACAAATGTAATATTGCTAGGATACCTCGTATCCTAGCGTATGTCATTAGTGTTTCAGCCTAGCGTGTAGTTCTTGAACTGACGCCACTTTATTGCGGTCATCAGCAGACTTAGCACGAATAGTTGCAAACGCAGCGTTCATTGTCGTGGTGTAGGTCACCTTGTTTACCAGAGCTTCACGGCGAATGTACACTGAGTCGGTGATGGCTTGGCGACCTTCTGTTGTATTAATCAAATACGCGTATTCTCCGTTTTTGATTGCATCAACAATATTAGGGCGGCCTTCAGACATCTTATTAACCACAGTGCTCATGATGCCTGCATCATAAAGCTCGGTAGCTGTACCGCGGGTAGCTTCAATGCTGAAGCCCGCTTCAACCAACGCTTTTGCCAAAGCAATCATACGAGGCTTGTCGGTATCACGTACTGAAATAAGCGCTTTACCTTGCTTAGGTAGTGGCGCACCCGCACCTAAGTTAGCTTTAGCATAGGCTTCTTCGAAGGTATCGCCAACGCCCATTACTTCACCCGTAGAGCGCATCTCTGGGCCTAGCAGTGGGTCAACACCTTGGAACTTAGCAAATGGAAGCACCACCTCTTTCACAGAGTAGAAAGGTGGGATCACTTCTTCTGTTACGCCCTGCTCGGCTAGGCTCACGCCAGCCATTACACGTGCGGCAACTTTAGCAAGAGGAACCCCCGTAGCCTTAGAAACAAATGGAACGGTACGAGCTGCACGAGGGTTAACCTCGATTAGGTATACTTCACCATCTTTGATCGCAAACTGTGTGTTCATCAGACCGACTACGCCAAGTTCAAGCGCCATGGCTTTAACTTGCTCGCGCATGACATCTTGAATCTCTTTTGAAAGCGAGTGTGGAGGTAATGAACACGCAGAGTCACCAGAGTGAACACCCGCTTGTTCAATGTGTTCCATGATGCCGCCAATCACTACGTCTTTACCGTCGCAAATAGCGTCGATATCAACTTCAATAGCATCATCTAAGAAACGGTCTAGCAATACTGGCGCGTCGTTAGACACTTTAACCGCTTCGTTTAGGTAGCGCTTAAGGTCTTTGATGTCATAGACGATTTCCATCGCACGACCACCTAGCACGTAGCTTGGGCGAACAACCAGTGGGAAGCCAATTTCTTCAGCCATAGTTAGCGCTTGCTCAACGTTTGTTACGGTGGCATTTGCAGGCTGCTTAAGGTTAAGCTTGTTCACCATTTGCTGGAAGCGCTCACGGTCTTCAGCACGGTCAATCGCTTCTGGCGACGTACCAATAACCGGTACACCGGCTGCTTCTAGCGCACGGGCAAGTTTAAGTGGCGTTTGGCCACCATACTGCACGATAACCCCTTTTGGCTGCTCTTTAGCAACGATTTCAAGTACGTCTTCCAGCGTTACTGGCTCGAAGTACAGACGGTCTGATGTGTCGTAGTCGGTAGATACTGTCTCAGGGTTACAGTTAACCATAATGGTCTCGTAACCGTCTTCACGCATTGAAAGCGCCGCGTGAACACAGCAGTAGTCGAACTCAATACCTTGACCAATTCGGTTTGGACCGCCGCCCAAAACCATGATCTTGTCTTTGTCAGTTGGCGCTGCTTCACACTCTTCGTCATACGTTGAGTACATGTAAGCTGTACTGGTAGAGAATTCTGCTGCACAAGTATCTACACGCTTGTAGACAGGAGAAATACCAAAGTCACGACGGGTTTCACGAATATCGCTTTCTGCCACTTTGGTTAGCTCAGCAAGACGCGCATCAGAGAAACCTTTACGCTTAAGTGCGCGCATGAAGTCAGCATCAATACCTGGTAAACCAAGCTCAGCTACTTTTGCTTCAAGAAGAATAAGGTCCTCAAGCTGTACAAGATACCAGCGGTCGATACAAGTAAGGTTAAACACCTCTTCAACCGTCATGCCCATACGGAATGCATCACCGATGTACCAAATACGCTCTGCACCAGGTTGACGAAGTTCATAAACCACTTTATTGCGTGATTCAGGGTCTTCAAGGTCAACCATTGGATTAAGGCCTGTCGCACCAACTTCAAGACCGCGAAGGGCTTTTTGCAGTGATTCTTGCTGGTTACGGCCAATGGCCATCACTTCACCTACAGACTTCATTTGGGTAGTCAGACGGTCGTTAGCACCGGCAAACTTCTCAAAGTTAAAGCGTGGGATCTTAGTCACTACGTAGTCGATAGACGGCTCGAAAGAGGCCGGCGTTAAGCCACCTGTAATGTCATTTGCTAATTCATCTAGCGTGTAACCTACCGCAAGTTTCGCTGCTACTTTCGCAATTGGGAAACCTGTTGCTTTAGACGCAAGCGCTGATGAACGCGATACACGCGGGTTCATCTCGATGAT
The DNA here is from genome assembly GCF_947311905.1 of Alteromonas sp. CyTr2. Lineage (NCBI taxonomy): Bacteria > Pseudomonadati > Pseudomonadota > Gammaproteobacteria > Alteromonadales > Alteromonadaceae > Alteromonas > Alteromonas sp. CyTr2. The sequence continues at coordinate 29,219 of NZ_CAMZMZ010000003.1, forward strand.
AACCATACGGCCAGTTTTCGGGTCTACACCGAACTGTACGTTTGAACCGCCGGTTTCAACGCCAATTTCACGCAGTACAGCCATTGCTGCATTACGCATTAGCTGGAATTCTTTGTCAGTCAGGGTTTGTGCTGGAGCAACGGTGATTGAGTCACCGGTATGCACGCCCATAGGGTCGAAGTTTTCGATAGTACATACAATAATGCAGTTATCTGCTTTATCGCGTACTACTTCCATTTCGTACTCTTTCCAACCTAGCAACGATTCATCGATAAGAAGCTCGTTGGTAGGAGAAAGGTCTAAGCCACGGTGACAAATTTCATTAAATTCATCAATGTTGTACGCGATACCGCCGCCGGTTCCACCCATGGTGAAAGACGGACGAATGATACAAGGGAAGCCGATGCGGCTTAGTACATCGTGCGCTTCATCCATGCTGTGCGCGATTTCCGCACGTGGACATTCAAGGCCGATGTTTTTCATTGCTTTGTCAAAGCGCTCGCGGTTTTCTGCTTTATCGATTGCATCTGCCGTTGCACCGATGAGCTCACAACCGAACTCTTCAAGTACGCCGTGCTTGTCTAGCTCTAGCGCACAGTTAAGCGCAGTTTGTCCACCCATTGTAGGTAAGATGGCATCTGGACGTTCTTTTTCAATGATCTTGCGAACTACTTCCCAGTGAATAGGCTCGATATAAGTCGCATCTGCCATTTCTGGGTCGGTCATAATGGTTGCTGGGTTAGAGTTAACCAAAATAACACGGTAGCCTTCTTCTCGAAGGGCTTTACACGCTTGCGCGCCTGAATAATCGAATTCACAAGCCTGGCCGATAACAATAGGGCCAGCACCAATGATAAGAATACTTTGTATGTCGGTACGTTTTGGCATAGCGGGCTAATTCCTACTGCTTGTGTTGTTCAATAAGTTCGATGAAGTGGTCGAATAACGGTGCCGCTTCATGAGGACCTGGGCTGGCTTCAGGGTGACCCTGGAAGCTGAACGCAGGCTTGTCGGTGCGGTGAATACCCTGCAGCGACTTGTCGAACAACGAAATGTGAGTTACTTCTAGGTTATCTGGCAAGCTAGACTCATCAACTGCAAAACCGTGGTTTTGGCTAGTGATCATAACTACATTGCGCTTAAGGTCTTTAACCGGGTGGTTTGCACCGTGGTGACCAAACTTCATCTTCACTGTCTTCGCACCACTTGCTATAGCAAGTAGCTGGTGACCAAGACAAATACCAAATACAGGCGTACCGGTTTCGACGATAGTTTTGATTGCGGTTACTGCGTAGTCACACGGCTCTGGGTCGCCCGGGCCATTTGACAAAAATACACCATCAGGATTCATGGCTAGTACGTCTTCAGCAGGCGTTTGCGCTGGTACTAACGTAACTTTACAACCGCGGTCAGCTAGCATGCGAAGAATATTATTTTTAACACCGTAGTCAAAAGCAACAACGTGATATTTGAACTCGCTTGGTGTTACATAACCTTTACCAAGTTCCCAACTGCCTTCTGTCCATGTTTTTGGCTCAGTAATACTTACTACTTTTGCCAAATCCATGCCTTTAAGGCCAGGGAAAGCTTTTGCTTGCGCTAGTGCGCTAGACTCGTCTAATTCATCAGAGCAAATAATGCAGCCGTTTTGTGCACCTTTGTCTCGCAAGATACGCGTTAAGCGACGTGTATCAATGTCGGCAATACCCACAACGCCTTTCGCTTTAAGGTATTCAGACAAAGTTTGCTGTTGACGAAAGTTACTAGCAACAAGAGGTAGGTCACGGATGATTAGACCTTTCGACCAGATTTTATCTGCTTCGACGTCTTCTTCGTTAGTGCCGGTGTTGCCAATGTGTGGATAAGTAAGGGTGATGAGTTGTTCAGCGTAGGATGGGTCGGTGAGAATTTCTTGATAGCCGGTCATGGAAGTATTAAAAACGACTTCCCCAACGGCGGAGCCTGTAGCGCCTATCGCCGTACCTTTAAAAACAGAACCATCCTCTAACACCAAAAGGGCAGAATTAGCCAAGTCAACCTCCAGATTAAGGATAACTATGTGTTTGTGCAGTTTTCTGCACAAACCCCACAAAAAACGGGAGTTATTGATAACAATACATCCCGTTTTACGATCTTTGCAGCTAATAAAACCGCACTCTTCAGCCATTTTGGCGGCCTCAGAATACGAAATTCTGGCAAATTCCGGCGAGTATACATCACTGACCGAAAATGGCAAATTTATTTGTAATAATTTACTAAAATACCGCTTATACCACCATTTTTGCGCAGAACCACCGAAAGTACGGCTTATTGCTCATTTAAAGTGCAACTTTAGTTTAACACTTTGATAACGCCCTCAAGCTCGCCTGCTAATTTAGCTACAGCATGCTGGCATAAAAACGCCTATAGCTTTAAATCCAGTACATCAACCATGGAGTATAGACCAGGTTCTTTTCCATACAACCACTTTGCTGCATGCACTGCACCTTTCGCAAAAGTAAGTCGACTTGATGCCTTGTGCGTAATCTCCAGGCGCTCACCAATATCTGCAAATAAGGCTGTGTGTTCACCGACAATGTCTCCGGCTCGAATTGTTGCGAAGCCAATAGTACCTTGGTCGCGTTCAGGCTCTTTTCCTTCTCTGCCGTATACAGCGCAGGTTTTTAAATCACGGCCCAATTCGTCAGCAATGGCTTCACCAATGGCCATGGCTGTACCAGAAGGCGCGTCTTGTTTAAATCTGTGATGTGCTTCTGTTATTTCGATGTCAGCCGTTTCACCCAGCACACTTGCAGCTTGTCGAACCAGGGAAAGCATTAAATTTACGCCCACACTGTAATTAGCCGCAAATACGATAGGTATATGCTTTGCTGCTTCGTCGAGTGCCGCTAACTGTGAATCGTTTAATCCAGTAGTTCCAATAACAACAGGCATTTTATTTTTAACGCACCACGTAAGATTACTTTCAATAACCGAAGGCAGGGTGAAATCGATCATTACATCTGCATCATTACCACTTAAATCTGATAGCGCAGTACAATCAACGTCTTTTTTGCCAATGCCCGCAAGTTCGCCCACATTTAGTCCAACCCAAGGTGAATCATCGCGTACCGTTGCCACGCTAAGTTGTGCATCGTCACTTAAATCTAGCGCTTCAACTAAAACCCGTCCCATACGCCCGTTGGCGCCAAATAATCCTACTTTCATTTTTTCGTTTTACACTTTTATAAACCTTCAACTGTGAGGCATTTTGCCAAATGCCGTCACTATTGCAATGTGAGATTCATATTAAATAGGCATAACAAGGAATCGGTAAGATTTAACTACTACCAATCTGCATAGTTCTTTGCCAAAACTTCAAGCTCGGATGTAAAAAAATTCAGTACACGATGCTTAGGACATGTTGAGCGTTACTGCGCATTTTTGATGCAAAGATCAACATGTCCTAATTGCAACACTAAGACAAACAGAGGTTTTCTGCCGTTGGGCCTACTTGTTTTATAGAGTAAGTTAAGCGACGCTATGGCAATTAACAGATGACCGAGCACTTATTCGTCACCGCTGAACGGCAAGTGTGGATAAGTCAGAATACAACCCAACTAAATTTACTATGCAAAAAACTCTTATATGGGATATTCCCACCCGGCTTTTTCACTGGCTTATTGTAGCGAGCCTTTTAGCGCAATATGCAACAGTTGAATGGCTTGAAAACAAAGTGCAATGGCACTTTTACATTGGATACTTCACCTTATTCCTTATCGTTTTCCGCATAATCTGGGGATTTGTTGGTACGCAACACGCGAAGTTCAGTAGCTTTATTACTGGTCCCAGAAAGGTTTTCAATTATATAAAAACCTTATTTAATAGGCAGTCCGAACCCGCTATTGGCCACAACCCTTTAGGCGGATGGTTTGTCGTCGTTATGCTAGTGTTGCTTACCATACAAGCGGTATCGGGATTGTTCATGACCGATGATATTTTCTTAGACGGTCCCTATCGCCAGTTAGCCGGAGAAGAAACACTAGCGCTAATGAACACTCTGCATCACCTTGCCTTTGATGTGTTACTTTACGTTATCGCACTTCATATAGGCGCGGTAATATTTTACAGCGTGTATAAGAAGCAAAAATTGGTTCCTGCCATGGTGCATGGCAATAAGGAGTCAGCAACAGCAGGTATTACTGACTCGCGAATTCTTCGTGCTTTTGTTGTGGCGCTCATCGCCGCAGCAGCTGTATATGTGGCTATTGAAGTATACCCGCCAGCTCCACAGGCAGATGAATATTACTACTAGCTAAACAGCCGTGGGCTTGTTGACCAAGCCCTTCTCTCGCATGAGCGTCTCAATCTCACTTACGCTTGACGGATCATCGATGGTTGAGGGTACGGCAACAGATTCATTGGCTGCAATTTGACGCAGCAGTTTGCGGAGTATTTTACCTGACCGGGTTTTGGGTAAACGATTGACGACGATGGCTCGCTTAAAGCACGCCACTGGCCCGATTTTATCTCGAACCCGTTGAACCAAATCTTGCTCAAGTGCCTGTTCATCAACGGTAACGCCGTCTTTTAGCAGTACCAATCCAACTGGCAATTGCCCTTTCAGTGCATCATGGATGCCTATTACACTACATTCAGCAATGGCAGGATGTCCTGCAAGCACTTCTTCCATTTCACCGGTAGATAACCGGTGCCCGGCAACGTTTATGACATCGTCGGTGCGACCCATAATAAATACGTAGCCATCTTCATCTACGTACCCGTTATCTCCGGTGCTGTAATACCCTTCAAATTCTCGTAAATAGCCATCAACAAACCGTTGATGGTCTTGCCAAATCGTTGTCAAACAACCTGGGGGAAGCGGTAACTTGATAGCAATAGCGCCTTTTTCACCGGTTACTTGCTGTTCATCAGCACCTTGCAATACCTTTACGTTAAATCCAGGCGTAGGCACGCTTGATGAACCGGGTTTCGTGGCCAATGGTTCAAGCCCCATCGGGTTTGAACAAATTGGCCAGCCAGTTTCGGTTTGCCACCAATGGTCGATAACGGGAACACCAACCTTCTCGCTCGCCCAGAAATATGTTGGCGGATCTAGACGTTCACCCGCCATAAATAAGGTACGCAAGCTCGACGTATTGTATTTAGATAAAAACTCAGCATCAGGGTCCGCTTTTCGTATCGCTCTAAATGCTGTTGGAGCTGCAAAAAGCACATTCACTTTGTGAGACTCTATCATACGCCAAAATGCACCGGCATCAGGAGTGCCAATAGGCTTTCCTTCGTACAGTACCGTCGTTGCGCCTTTTATGAGCGGGCCATAGACAATATATGAATGACCGACCACCCAACCAACATCCGATGCAGCCCAGAAAATATCGTCCTCACTAATACCGTAAATCGCGCCCATTGAATAATGAAGAGCAACCGCGTGCCCGCCATTATCTCGAACGACCCCCTTGGGTTTACCGGTTGTACCTGAAGTATAAAGAACATAAAGCGGGTCAGTTGCATCGACGGCAACAGGAGAAGCTGACACGCTAGCTTCAACCAGAGAAAGCCAATCGTGGTCAGTTGCTTCATTTAACTCAGCAATTAGCTGAGGGCGTTGATACAACACGCATGCCTGTGGTTTGTGCTCTGCCAATGATATTGCTTCATCAACAAGAGGTTTGTACGGTAGAACTTTATTGCCTTCAATGCCACATGACGCAGTAACAATAACTACCGGTTTTGCGTCATCTATTCGTACTGCAAGCTCATTTGCGGCAAAGCCACCAAACACCACAGAGTGCACAGCTCCCAAACGAGCGCAAGCAAGCATCGCGATCACTGCTTGCGGGATCATGGGCATGTAGATAATCACGCGGTCGCCTTTCGTCACACCCAAGCGAGATAAGCCGCCTGCGAACTCGGCAACACGGTTTAATAGCTCTTTGTAAGTAAAGTGCTGAGTGGTTTGTGTAACAGGTGAGTCATAAATAAGCGCGGTTTTATCGCCACGACCATTTTTTACGTGATGATCAAGCGCTAAATAGCTAGTGTTAAGCTGCCCTCCCCTAAACCAGTCGAAGTAACCATTATCTGTAGGTTGGCATCCTTTTTGAGGAGGTTGAAACCACGCTAGCTTTTGTGCTTGTTCTAACCAAAACTCATCCGGGTGCTGGGTCGAGGCAATATATTCATCTTTATAAGTCATAACCATGTCCTGAGTAGGGTTTATCTTCACCCTACGATAGTTACATGACATCTACTAATAAGACTTCAGGCGTAGATCGACTAACAAATTGATTTACATAAATTTAAACTTTACTTCCCTATTTGATAACAAGAGGTATCGAAGCGGTTGTTTCAACGCATACTTGAATAAGCCCTCGACTGCGTAAGGTTAACTACCCTCTTTATATTGCTTCTCACTAATTTTACTTTTCCAATCATCTACACTCATGGGTTTATCCAAGTAATATCCCTGAAATGCTCCGCAACCACATGCCTTAGCTTGATCTAATTGACCCGTTGTCTCTATTCCCTCAGCTACGGTATTTATGTGTAACGCTTTGGCCATGTTGCAAATACTTGTAACCAATAATGTTTTTTGCTGCGAGCCTTCCATCGCTTCGACAAATACCCTGTCTACTTTCAGTTCGGTAATTGGCAAATCTTGAAGATAATTTAAATTTGAGTCACCAAGACCAAAATCGTCGATAGACAAACTAAACCCTTGTTCCGCTAATTCTCTAACGCGACGTTGAATAACGCTCACCCCTCTTATCAATGCACCTTCAGTGAGCTCTAGAGTTAAATTTTTGTGTGACACGCGCCACTTATTTACTATTGCGACGAATTTACTCACAAAATCAGCTCGCGCTAAGTGCTTTGCACTGATATTAACAGACAACTTAGTGTTAATTTTCTTTGACTGGAATTCACTAAGTAACCCGCATGCTTCGTTACACACCCACAGCCCGAGTTCAGCAATAAAATCATTCTCTTCGGCAATAGGAATGAATTCAGAAGGGCTTACTGTACCCATATGAGGATGCTTCCACCTTAACAACACCTCTGAACTTATAACGTTCTGCGTTGCATCGTATTGAGGTTGAAGCTCAATATATAACTCGTTGTTAGAAATAGCCCTGCTCAGAGAGTGTTTAATGTAATTGTACCGCTCGATATCACTTGCATTAACATGAAAATACTCGTGCTCCGACTTAAAAGTAGAAGTATTTTTTACCTCTCTTAAAGGTTTTCTCGACAATAGTTCTTTTATCTTTTTAAACGAAAAATGCTTCGTTGGAACCGTGCAACTTATGGTTTGCGTTTCAATATTTAAGAGGCTGTTGTGCAGGGTTATTGGCGCTAGCACGTGATCGTGGATAAGAATAGCGCAATCGTGTGCAGCATTTAGAGACTGTGCTTCTTCACTAAAATATTGATGAAGATGAATATAAAAAGCACCTCTCTCACATTTGAATATACTGGCTGAATTGCGCTTGTTAATCTCGAATATGCGAATGAAGCGACTGGCCAAAATTCTCAGAATATAGTCTATCGTTGGCTCCCCAAACGCATTTTCGTACTCTTTTATGTTACAGATAGCAACGCGCATAAACGTGGCAAATGGTTTAGATGACTTGTCGTCATGAGCTTTATCGCCAAGGTATCGCTCAAATTGGTGTAAGTTCGGAAGACCTGTCACCGTATCGATTAAAGCGAGTTGTTTGTAATGCTCAATTTCGTGGTTTTGATTAGTGATATCGCGCACTGAGGCGATAATTAATTGTTGATTATGTACAGAGCATTTCGACAAATTAACTTCACAGGCAATACGTTTACCATTTTTATGGCGAAGACATTCGTTTACCGAGCCATTTTCGCTACACCATGCTAAACCCGCTGGTATGTTTATGAAACAAGAAGGCGCATCGGTATTTTGCACCTTGGTTGATATTAATTTTATATCTTGGCCAATCAGCTCTTCGGGCTCAAAGCCTAATACAGAATAAACGCGTTCATTTGCAGTTAGAATAGTGCCATGTTCATCTATGCTTAACACCACGCTATCCACATTATTCAATAAACTGGTCAGATAATCTGTGTAGTTATGTTGTGAATCCGATAGACGCTGTATTTCCGTTTCATCCTGCACTGCGCCATAAAGCCGGGTTAATTTAATTCCGCTAGCATTTCCTCGCTGAACCTGTAAGAACACGGTTAGTTTTATACTTTTTCTGCGACCTTGCTTGTCGTGAAATTCAAAGTGCTTTACGAACTCTCTATCTTCTTTAAGCGCTTTAAAAACGCGCTGCTTTAAGTCTCTTCTATCACTCGAGGTAAGCATATCGAGCACTTCATTAATGCCGACGCTTTTTACACGAGGTAAGCCTAATAAGGCTTTCATCACCTCAGTCAGAGAAAGTACGCCTGTGAATCTGTCAATCTCCCACGCGCCCACTTTAGAAATTGAACTCACCTCTTCTAACAAGGCAAGCTGTTCGGATAACTTGTCTGAATAGGGATGACGCGCCAGCTCATATTGGTAACTAAGCTCTACTTTTTGGCGCGTAATATCTATCAATGTATGTTGTAGAGGGCTCAATACACTGTGGCGTACAAAAGTGAGAACAACACCCATTACTTCATTTTGCATATCTCGCACGGTAGCAACTACTACATAGCTATCAGCATAATGTTCGAGTGAAGGGGGAAAGATAAAATCTTTGCAAGGTATTGGAGCGCTCAAAGGTGTAAGCGGGAGCATGAGCAATACATGTGAAGGAAAAACAACACTCTCGGCTTCTAATGATAGGTGGTTTACGTCGCAAGATAATACCGTTGCTCTTCCATTGCTAGGGTTTACCGAGGCAAGTAATATACACAGAGCCTCTGTTTTCGTTCGACTTTCATTGAGCAACACAGAAATGTTTTGCTGTGTTGTGCGCATGGTTGACAACATGCGTTCACTGCGTAAATCCATCTAAGCAAACCTTTTGATATCTCTTCGAATTCAGCACAAACGATAGCAGCACGACAATAAAAGGATGAAAAGTTGTGTCGTGGTTTTAAGCGCTTTACAAGTTTTGCTGTTTCAGTTGTCTACGAGCTGTTTTATATTTTTTAAAAGCAGGACCTGCGAAGATTGGGTACCTAAACGCGTACCTTCAGTCGAAGAAAATTATCGCCAAGCCTGAGTGTTTAACATAGCCAAGAATTGTACAAATTTCCAGCAAAAACCCATTGAAACGTTTCGAACCCGCGGAAAGTTCTTATTATTACGAATTAACTATTTGAAATCCGGGATAGTACTTGCGAGCTCTTTTATCTGAACAGGATCTAACACTACTGAGCTTAGCGCGCTAGAAACAGTTTGCGTGGGAAGGGCTGTATTCTTGCTAAAAAATTCACGGTCACGCAACTTGAATTTACGCGTTATTGTCGGATACAAGTAATTTTCTGTCAGCCAAAGGACTGCCGCTACTTCTGGACCCGCCGCCATAAGACCCGCAGCGAAAAAGCCTACGCCAATAGCGACCCTCGCAACTGCAGATTCCGATTGCTTTTCACCAAACAACGATGACAACTGCTTCGAATAGGCACGAGCCTCAGCAGTTAAACACTCTTCTGTACCTTGCCCAGAAAAATAGTCATCTTGAGCTTGACGGTATGCTCTCAACTGTTTGCCGACATCGCTAAACGGAGATACTAGTTCCGCCCATTTTGGCCCGCTATTCATTGATATATTTTGCGGTACACGCAATCCGGGTATTGAAACGTGCTGCATTTGTAACTCTTGATCTACTTTGGATAAATCAGCAAACGCTGAGCTAAACCGTGTTTCGACCAAAATTTGCTGTTTCGACAAAGACGTCTGGCTGCCCAAGCAAACACCGAAATTGTCGTGATACGCCTCACAGGCCAGGTGCATCATAGCTAGACGCCCTTGATGGTCATCAGCTAAGCACTCAGTGACCGCAGACTCCCAACGGGTTCGGGTAGCCTCTTTGTCGTATCGATTTGATTGTTCATACAAATCAAACACTCGTCGCCACTGGTCATGACTGACACTGCCAATTGATAAGTCTTCTGGTGTGCGTTCAGCCAACCGCATGATCATTTGATCAAAGCCATGACTGATGTGTTTTTCTGGCCAAGGTATAAAATTGTCCGTTTCTTCTAACAGTGGCTGCCACTTACGTAATTCTCGCTTCAAACTTGGCCATTCGGCAGAATTTTTCAAAACGTTGAAACTGGCAACACCTTGATCCGCCATTTTCTCTGGTAAGGAGACTAAATCGGCGTTCCGCGATAAGATCCTTACAAAACCTTGCTCAATTAGTGACGTGAGCGGAGAACAACTGGGGTTTAGAATAGCTTGCCTTGCCGCACTATTATTAAGTAAATACCCATCATTGATAAATATCTTCTCTCCTAATATAGCCTTCCTCACTAGCAATTGATTAAAGTAGTTTATATCAGCGTCGAATTGCCAAGGAAAACGCTCTACAACATCGTCCAGTGTACCTACATACGTTAGCGAGGGTCGCATCTTATCTCCATATTAAAAATCTGTTGTTAAGCACTTACGAATATACCACAGCGTATGGGTCTTAACGATGTACTCTCGTAGACACGTTCTACAAGGCTATAATGAAGTCAATTTCTGAGGTGGCTAAGTGTGTGGCGATGCCTGATGCTTATTACCTACAAAGCCCTGGACGAAAAAGTACACTGCTGTTTGAGGAAGGTTGCGAGTCTGCGCTTCAGCGCCATTCTCAATTTATCTATATGATTTAATTATAAAATACTAATTAACACATCGAAGTATTAATCGAGGTTTTGGGTCAGTAAAATGTAATAGGCACATTCTTACTGACCCGATATTAGAGCGCTTTCACGTGTTGAAAAACAAGCTTGGGCTAGTCCTTCTTATAGTCGTCATGGCATGATTTACAGCTTGCACCAATTTTACCGATTGCACCTCTGTACGCGCTTTCATCACCCGCTTTAACAGCTGCTTGAAGCCCTTGCGCTGCCGTTTTAAGTGCCATCACTTTCTTTTCTACATCTGAGAAATTTTCCCAAATTTCATCTTTTGCGCCAGTTTCAACGTCAAACTTACGGGTATCAACTGATAAATAATCGCCCATCATGTCAGCAAGTTGTTCTAGACGTACGGCATTTGTTTCCATAACGCTTTCGTCAAATGGTAGAGCACCTTTTGCCATGCCACCTAACGGTCCCATGTTACTGCGTACTAACTGAAAAACGGCCTGGCGATATTGTGTTGCAGCTCCCGCGTGTTTTTCTGACGTTGCTTCTGTCACGTCAGCAGCTAATACCGAGCCTGATAAGATTGCGCCTGCCGTGGCAGCGCTCAGTAGCAATTTACTTGAAAATTTCATGCCTGTTCCCTTGTTAGGTAAATATTATTCATTGGTCTCAAACGGGCTTTTAAGCCTTGTAATCAACAAGCTAAAAGTCCCGATACTTGGGTTATCGTGACGAATAGTCGGATGATGCGCAAGATTTTTAGCGGTAAAAGTAAGTAAAGAAAAGACTAACTCCCCCTTTCCTTCTTAAAGTGAGCACTTTCTATTACAAATACCAATCTGCATGGATAATTGGCCACTCATAAGAGCGCGTTTAAGTGCCTTTCAAAAATAAAAAAGCCCTCAACTGAGGGCTTTCAAATGAAGTATGTACTACTAAGCAATTAGTTCGTTAAGTCGTCAAAGAACTTTTTAACGCCGTCAAAGAAGCCTTGCGCTTTCGGGCTATGCTTACTTGACGCTTTACCCATCGACTCTTCAAGCTCTTGAAGTAGTTCTTTTTGGCGAGATGATAAGTTTACAGGTGTTTCGACCACAACCTTACACATTAAGTCGCCCATGGCACCGCTTCGCACTGATTTAACACCTTTACCACGTAGACGGAACATTCGGCCAGTCTGCGTTTCAGGGCTGATTTTCAGTTTTACTTTCCCATCTAGCGTTGGCACTTCTAGCTCGCCGCCAAGGGCTGCCGTAGTGAAGCTCAACGGTACTTCACAGTACAAATTGTTGCCATCGCGCTTAAAGATATCGTGCTCACGTACGTGGACCTGAACGTATAAATCACCTGGAGGTGCACCGTTCTCTCCAGCTTCACCTTCGCCTGATAGACGAATACGATCACCGGTATCTACGCCAGCTGGAATTTTAACGTTAAGGGTCTTAGTCTTTTCTTTACGACCGTGGCCATGACAGCTGTTACAAGGATCTTCAATGATCTTGCCTTTGCCCGAACACGTTGGGCAAGTCTGCTGAACAGCAAAGAAACCTTGGCGCATTTGAACTTGGCCATTGCCGTGACAGGTTGGACAGGTCTTAGGTGAAGAGCCTTTCTTGGCACCAGAACCATCACAGACTTCACACTCGACCAAAGTTGGTACGCGAATATCTACGCTCTTGCCACGAACCGCTTCTTCAAGCGTTAGCTCTAAGTTGTAGCGAAGGTCTGAACCTTGACGTGCGCGAGATTGACGACCTCCTCGGCCACCGCCGAAGATATCACCAAATACATCACCAAAAATATCGCCGAAATCGGCACCACCACCGAAGCCACCGCCACCACGGTTAGGATCTACTCCCGCGTGGCCATATTGGTCGTATGCTGCACGTTTCTGCGAATCTGACAGAATTTCGTAGGCTTCCTGGATTTCTTTAAATTTATCTTCCAGGCCTTTATCGCCTTGCGTACGGTCAGGGTGATATTTCATCGCCAGCTTCTTATACGCCTTTTTAATTTCGCGTTCGCCTGCGCTTTTATCTACCCCGAGTACTTCGTAGTAGTCTCGTTTCGACATATCGTTTACATATCCTACTTTTTGTCGATAAGCATTTTATGCTCATCGAATCTACATCTGACTGTTGTGAAAATAACCTGAACACACATTCAATAAAGCCAAGTCATTTACACAACAAAGGCGCAACAAGAAATTCCTGCTGCGCCTGAACTGCTTACACGGCCCGCTAACATGCTAAGTAACGGGCCTGACACAACAGTTTACTTCTTGTCGTCGTCTTTCACTTCTTCGAATTCAGCGTCAACAACGTCATCGTCTGCTTTACCAGAAGATGCTTGCTGCTCTGCACCTTCTGCGCCACCGGCTGCAGCTTGCTGAGCTTGCGCCGCTTCCATCAGCTTGCTAGATGCTTGGATAAGCTCTTGCGTTTTCGCTTCGATGTCCGCTTTGTCTTCGCCTTTAACTGCAGTTTCAAGTGCTGAAAGTGCTTCTTCGATTGGCGCTTTGTCTTCTGCACTTAGTGCATCGCCAACTTCTTCAAGCTGTTTACGTGTGGCGTGAACCATACCGTCAGCTTGGTTACGCGCTTGAATCAGCTCTTCAAACTTCTTATCAGACTCTTTATTCGCTTCCGCGTCAGCTACCATTTTTTCTACTTCTTCATCGCTTAGGCCTGAAGAGGCTTTGATAGTGATCTTCTGCTCTTTACCTGTGTCTTTGTCTTTCGCAGACACGTGTAGGATACCGTCAGCATCAAGATCGAATGTTACTTCGATTTGCGGTACACCGCGTGCTGCTGGACGAATACCTTCTAGGTTGAACTGACCAAGAGACTTGTTGCCACTTGATTGCTTACGCTCACCCTGTAGTACGTGTACTGTTACCGCAGACTGGTTGTCTTCAGCAGTTGAGAACGTTTGCGACTTCTTCGTTGGAATTGTCGTGTTCTTCTCGATAAGCACAGTCATCACGCCACCCATAGTCTCGATACCTAGAGACAGAGGTGTAACGTCTAGAAGTAGTACGTCTTTAACGTCACCTGACAGTACGCCACCTTGAATTGCTGCGCCTACTGCAACTGCTTCGTCAGGGTTTACGTCTTTACGTGGCTCTTTGCCAAAGAATTCAGTCACGTACTTCTGTACTAGCGGCATACGAGTTTGACCACCAACTAGGATGATGTCGTTGATGTCGCCTACAGAAAGATCTGAATCAGCTAGTGCCTTCTTAAGCGGCTCAAGTGAATTCTTAACTAGGTCTTCAACCAAAGACTCAAGTTTTGCACGAGTAAGCTTAATAGCTAAGTGCTTAGGACCTGTTGCATCTGCAGTGATGTATGGCAGGTTAACTTCGGTCTGTTGAGAAGAAGAAAGCTCAATCTTCGCTTTTTCACCCGCTTCTTTAAGACGCTGCATAGCAAGCGGATCTTTACGAAGGTCGATGCCTTGGTCTTTCTTAAACTCTTCAACTAGGTAGTTGATAACACGGTTATCAAAGTCTTCACCACCAAGGTGAGTATCACCATTAGTTGCTAGTACTTCAAACGTGTGTTCGCCGTCTACTTCATCGATTTCGATGATAGAGATATCGAACGTACCACCACCTAAGTCGTATACTGCAACAACGTTGTCGCCTTGCTTTTTGTCCATGCCGTAGGCAAGAGCAGCAGCAGTTGGCTCGTTGATAATACGCTTAACTTCAAGACCAGCGATGCGACCCGCGTCTTTAGTTGCTTGACGCTGAGAATCGTTGAAGTAAGCAGGAACAGTGATAACTGCGCCAGTTACTTCTTCGCCAAGATAGTCTTCAGCGGTCTTCTTCATTTTCTTAAGTACTTCAGCAGAAACCTGAGGAGGCGCCATTTTTTCGCCTTTTGCTTCTACCCACGCATCACCGTTATCAGCACCTACTATTTTGAAAGGCATGATGTCGATGTCGCGCTGTACTTCTTTATCTTGGAAGCGACGACCAATTAGACGCTTAATTGCGAATAATGTGTTAGTCGGGTTAGTTACCGCCTGACGCTTTGCAGACTGACCAACTAATGTTTCACCATCGTTTGTGTAAGCGATGATTGAAGGGGTTGTACGATCGCCTTCCGCGTTTTCAATTACGCGAGGTTTGTCGCCGTCTAGAACTGCGACACATGAATTCGTTGTACCTAAATCGATACCAATGATTCTACCCATTTTGTGTCTCCGAATGATTTTCTTAATACTGTACTTTTAGTGGGGTTATTCCCCGTCTTTTCAATAGATGCCAGTAAAAAAACTGACATTTTTGTGTGTTTGTCGCAAAAAGCGTAACTTACGCTTGCGTATCCACACCGCCGCTTGGTGCACGCGATACCATAACCATGGCAGGGCGTAGCAAACGACCATTAATCTGATAACCTTTCTGCATCACAGCCATCACTGTATTTGGCTCGTGGTCTGCACTTTCTTGCATCGACATTGCCTGATGCAAATCAGGGTTAAAGGCTTCACCCTGCGGATCAATAAGGCTTAATCCAAATTTCTCAATAGTGCTTAAGAAAGTTTTGTGGGTCATTTCCACACCTTCTAAAAGCGGCTTAACTGCTTCATTGTCGCCATCGGTCATTTCGATCGCACGTTCTAGGTTATCGATAACCGGAAGCAATTCGCCAGCAAAGCGTTCAAGAGCAAATTTACGCGCCTTTTCTACTTCACCTTCTGCACGACGACGTGCATTGTCAGCGTCTGCGCGCGCGCGAAGCACGCCATCTTGCTGCTCTTTGATTGTGGCTTGCGCCTCAGAAAGTGCCGTTTCTAGCTCGTAAATGCGTTGTGCATTTTCATCAAGCTCTACGCCTTCTGCTTGTGACGCTTCTACTTGCGCTTCTTCAGCATTTTGTACAGTTTGATCAACTGTATTTTCTTGTTCTGCCTGCACGTCGCGATTATCGCTCATGCCTACCTCCAAACGTTTTTCTTAATTAGGCATTGCCCAATAACGTTAAAATTATTGGGAATAAGTCTGTTGCGCTTAGTTATGGGGCTAGATTTAAGGTGTTCAAGGGTATCCACAATATTTTTGTGGATGTAATGCTAAAAAATTTATAAGTAGGGAAATGAGACTAACGTACTCATGTCAATTCGCTAACGCCAAGCTCAACCCAGGTATATTCACTTCGGCTCAAATGCGGTGCATATCCCCCCGCCATTAAACCTATTGTTTGCCCGGAGAGCTCCAATATCTACTGCCCTGTTCCGTGAACCTGTGACGAGTGTAAAAACCGTGTTAATGTAATTTCCAGAGAAAAGCGCACTACTACCATTTCAACTCATCGAGCGCTACGAGACGGAATATCTATGCTAAGTATCTGGACGGTTGGCACTATTGTTGGTTGTTATCTCCTCGCGCTTTTCGCTTTAGCATTTTGGGGCGATAAGCGTTTACGTGACAACCGGCAACACCCAATATTGTACAGCCTTGGATTGGGCGTGCATTGTACATCTTGGGCATTTTTCGGCACTACCTCTCAAGCAGCACAATATGGCTGGGCAGTTATCCCTACTTATTTAGGGATTATGCTGACTATGGCATTTGCGTTTCCTGTGGTGCTTCATATAAGCAGACTGTGTCAACAACACAACATCAGCTCTTTAGCAGACCTCATCTCACTTAAATACCAGCACTCCCACTTGATTGCCGCGCTTATCACTTTACTGTGTTTTTTCGGTGTAGTGCCCTACATCGCCCTGCAGTTAGACGCCATTACGAAATCAATAAATTTGTTGACTGACGACGCGCATACAAGCACGCCATGGTTAAGTATCTACGTAGCTATCTTGCTCGCATTATTTGCCATTATCTTCGGTACCCGTACACTCAACTTGACCGACAAACACCCCGGTCTGCTACTTACTATAGCGTTTGAATCGGTTATAAAGCTTGTTGCCCTGTGCGCTATAGGTGTTTTCGTTTGCTTCTATCTGTTTGATGGTGTGTTGGATTTGGTGTCTAACGCCGCCTCAAATGCCAGTGCTCGAGAAGTCATTTATGCTGATAGCGCACCCTGGGTTTATGTATCACATGTTGTTTTGGGCGTTTGCTCTATGTTCGTTTTGCCACGACAGTTTCATATGAACTTCGTTGAGCAGAACGGTGAGGGGGAGCTTAGAACAGCAAGGTGGCTATTTCCCCTCTATTTATTTGGCATGACCCTTTTTATTATTCCTATTGCACTTGCAGGAAAAATGCTGCTGCCAGCGGATACGAGCTCTGATGCGTATGTGCTTGCCCTACCTTTATATGCTGAAAATATCGCGCTGTCGTCATTTGCTTTCATAGGAGGTCTTTCTGCAACCACCAGCATGGTGATTGTTGCAACCTTGGCGCTGGGAATAATGATCTCGAACAATGTTGTCACGCCACTTTGGCTAAAAGCGCGACTAAAGACTTCGCCCAACCGTTCAATGCAGCCAAACAAAATACTGTCTATACGTCGTATTACCGTTGTGGTCGTACTTAGCATTGCGCTCTGGTATCACTTGAATATAAGTCAGGCTGCACCTCTGGTTAAAAGCGGGGTGATTGCTATTGCATTATTAGCACAGTGCATGCCTGCACTTATGTTTGGTCTTTACTGGCCGAAAAGCAACAAAGCTGCCGCTATTTGCGCCTTATTGGTAGGGTTCACATGTTGGGCAGCATTCCTCCTCTACCCAAGCTTACTGTCGAGTTATTATTTCAACCCAGCACCCACTGACCAAGCGCTTGGTTTGGGCTTTGCCTTTTCCTTATTGGCTAATTGCCTAACATTCATTACGGTTGCATTGATTACATCAAGACGTGGCATGAAGCCAAATGATACGCTCCTCACAAATCACGACACACCTCGTTTACTGGTAAAAGTGAGGGACTTAATTGCACTCACCGAACGTGTGCTCGAAAGTGCCACGCACTCTCAACTGGTTAAGCAGCTATCAGTTGACGTCAATCGCGCCGCTAGCAGTGGTTATGCCAGTCAGGCGCTTATCGACAGGGTAAATAAGTTGCTTGCTGCACAAGTAGGAGCACCTAGTGCTCGTATATTACTGGGTGCCATAGCAGATACAGGCAGCGATAGCTTTCCAGAACTGGTTGACTGGGTAGAAGAAGCTTCTCAGTCATTTCAGTTTAACCACGAAGTACTTCAATCGTCAGTGCAAAACATTGAGCAAGGCATAAGTGTGCTTGATGACAAACTGCAGCTACTGGCGTGGAACGAACGTTACGTGGAATTATTTGCCTACCCTAAAGGATTTCTAAAAGCGGGCATGCCCATTACCGATATACTTAGCTACAACGCAAACCGAGGGTTGTTTAGCCCCTCATCTATCGAAAAGCGCGTTAGCTACATGCTGGAAGGCACCCGTCATAAACATATTCGCAAACAGCCTGACGGAAAAGTGATAGAACTTAATGGCGCGCCTCTGCCTGGTGGCGGCTACGTGACTACCTATAGCGATATCACTGAATACATAGCAATTCAAAAAGAATTAGAAAGTGCAAAAGAAGACTTGGAGGCAAGGGTTGCGCAACGTACAGCAGAATTAGAAGAAGCCAAACAACGCGCTGACAAAGCTAACGAGAGCAAAACCAAATTTCTGGCCGCGGCTGGGCACGATCTCATGCAACCCTTCAACGCCGCAACATTATTTGCCAGCATGCTCAGCAAAAAGACGCAAGGCAGTGAACTGGCCACACTATCTGAAGGCGTGGTAAATTCTTTGGACAATGCGCAGAGCTTACTTTCAATGCTTCTTGATATGACGAAATTAGACGCTGGCGTACTTACCCCTCAAAAGACTGAATTTCCAGTCAGTGATATGTTGTCTTCGTTAGTGCAGGAATTTAGTGTCATTGCAAAGCAAAAAGGTATTGAGCTCAGGTATGTACCGACCAAAGTTATGGTGTACTCGGACAAAGTACTACTGCGACGGGTGCTTCAAAACTTGCTGTCCAACGCAGTCCGCTATACCGCAAAAGGCAGTATTTTGGTGGGCGTGAGACGCACAAGAGTCACAAATACCGAGCAGGTTATAAAGCTTTGTGTTTACGATACCGGACTAGGTATCGCCGATCACCAACAGCATGAAATATTTAGTGAGTTCCACCAGCTAGAGAGTAACAACAAAGGCGAAGGAATTGGATTAGGCCTGACTATTGTAGATAAGATATGTCGACTACTCGGTCATGAAGTCGGACTGACTTCATCGCCAAATAAAGGAAGCTGCTTCAGTGTGGCTGTATCTAGAGCATTTCAAAGCGAAGCCTCGATACTCACCGCGCACGTAAGTAACACTAATCATGTTGACTCCCCTTGTAATAACTCGGTATTAACGAAGAACTCAGCAAGTGCGCCAAATAATTCAGTAAGCGTTCAAAAAAGCGCATTAGACAGCCGTTCTCGCCCTGTCTCCTCGCACTCCCATCAAATGCCCTCTTTAGACTCAGCGAATAAAAACAACAATGCATTTTTAAAAGACACCCGTTTTCTACTTGTAGAAAATGACGAGCAAGTGGCAAATGCAATGTGTACCTTACTGAGAGATTGGGGAGGGAGTACAACATTGATAGCGGGCGGAGCAGAAGTGTCGAGTATTTCACAAGAACACTTTGATGTGCTCGTCGCCGATTATCACCTAAATTATGGCGAAACCGGTTTTGACGTTGCAGCGATTCTTTCTGAAAATAACGTGAGTTTTGCCTTAAAGATTCTAGTCACTGCCAACAGAAGTAACGACATAAGAGAAGAAGCAGCGGAGCAACAATTTAGCTACCTGCCAAAACCCTTAAAGCCTGCGGCACTTAAGCGACTGCTAAAGCAATCGCTTGTTTAATAGAGAACTCGTGATCGCATTTGTAGTACGGCAATAAATATTTCATCTTCTTTTGGTAGTGGGTTTGCATCAAAATACTTTTTACTTTTGCGCTATCACAGGAATGTAAGGAGATCGATTGAACACGACGAGCTGCATTGTAAAAATGCCTTTTCAAAAAGGAAACAAGGCAAGTACGGGTGACTAACCGCGCACTCCTTCTCAAAAAAATATGAGCTGTCTCGGCTTACTTCTTGTTTTGTACTGTGCTCAACTTAAATGCATTGCATTTTTGAACGCGATGCCAGCCTTGGTTCTGTTAATAACACCAAGCTTTCTCAATACTGCAGATACATGCTGTTTAACGGTGGACTCAGAAATGGCCAGTTCGTAAGCAATCTGCTTGTTAAGCAAGCCGTCTGATACCATTCGCAACACTTTAAGTTGGTGAGGGGTAAGTTGCTTTAATCGATTTGTGAAATCATCTTGGCCAGAGTGGCCATTCGCATTCGATGCAGTGGCATTTGGCATCGTAGCTGATGCATTGTGAACTGAAGGCGGGATCCAAGTTTCACCGTCTAACACCGTATTTACCGCGTCAATAATGCAATCGACCGAAGCTGATTTGGGTATAAAGCCGCTTGCGCCTAACGCAAACGATTTTGCCATAACATCAGGCTCTTCTTGTGCGGTAATAACGACAACAAGTACATCAGGATAGAGCGCATGTACCTCAGCAAGGCCATTTAACCCTTCATTGCCTGGCATAGTGAGATCTAAGAAAAGCAGATCGATGTCGTCATTTTCTTCAAGACTAGTGAGCGTATCGGGGAACGTGGAGGTTTCTACAAGTTCGATATGCTCCACACTAGCTAACGCATGGCACATCGCAGCCCTGAACAGAGGGTGATCGTCAGCAATCAAGATTTTCACAGACATAATGCTATCAACTTGTAACTACCTTGTTAATCAACATACTACCACGCCGGTAAAAAAAGGTTAATCTTATTGGCGTATCTGTTATTGCGTATCTGTAATTGGGTAAGGGTCTGCACCACGCCCTTCACTACTCGACATATCCGCCGGCCAACACAATCGAAAGAGGTCGAGCAAACGTCAGCACGCCTAAGCGCAATGGCCTAGGCGTGAAACGTGTTGCTGGTCTTCTTCAGAACATACCGTTTAGAATCGATAACCTACCGTAAGGTGAACTGTACGTGGGTCACCGTAATAACCGATAAGTGTCGTATCGCCACCAAGGCCCGGACCAAAGTTACCTTCATCGTCTTGCGTGACAAAGTCATAACCACCAACCAGATACTCTTCATCGGTCAGGTTTTTGACGTGTAGTCCAGCATACCAGTCGCCTTCAACGCTTTCCCAGCGCGCGCTTAAGTTCACCATACCATAGGCATCTTGTTGAATAAGATCGCTGGTTTCAAAGATAAGATAATCATCGCGATAGTAGTAGTTGGCGTTGAAAGTAATATCCCCGAAACTCGTTTCTAGTAGGTAGTTGGCATTAAGATTAAAGGTATTCTCTGGCGTACTTGCTAGACCAATCAACGGAGGGATTGCATTGTTTTTCTTAATCTCAAAGTCAATATAACCGTAAGCAACGTCAAACTGAAGGTTATCCGTGGCTACCCACGTCATCTCCAACTCGGCGCCTTTTGCAGCCGTTTCTGCAGCATTGCGCAGTCGCTGGTCGAGGGCTGTTGGATCAGACAAATCCCCTTCTACACCAATATACTGACGATCTTTGTGGTCGTAAGAGAACAATGTGATATTCATACGAAGTGCGTCGGTTAAGTCACTCTTCACACCCACTTCGAAGCTGTCAACGACTTCTGGTTCAACACCAGGCTCGTTAGTCTGAGCACGAGGGTTAAACGTGCCCGATTTGAAGCCTTGTGAATAGCTCGCGAAGAACATGGTATCGCGGTCCATTTGATACTCCACGCCCACTCGCGGGGTAAAGCGCGACCAACTCTCTACCGCTGGCGCGTCTAACACTTCATCGCCATCGGTGTCTGTCCCAAGTACTTGAGGCACTAATTGTCCGTCGGGACGCACGTACCCATCAATCCAGTCGGTATAAGGATAAACATTGGCGAATACCAGACCGTTATTTACAAACGCGGTCTTTTCTTCATCGGTGTATCGGGCACCAAGCGAAAGCGATAGCTTATCGGTTACGTCATAGTTCATCTGCGCATAGGCAGCCCAGCTTTCTGAGTTATTACAACCCGTCACTTCCCGCGTCAACCCTGAGGCACCAAGCGATTGACCTAACACACCTAAAATGGCATCAAAATTACCGCAACTCTCTCCATCGTAAAAATAGAGTCCTGACACTACGCTAAGCGCGTTCCCGGTATAATTCGCTTGAATCTCGTGAGTATCATTACTGTCGTCGTACTCTGCCGGCACATCAAAAATAGGCAAGGGTGTATTATCAAAATCAATGTTGGTAGGTGAATAGCTCTCTCTATGCGAACCAATATATTTAAGCTCTAAATCATCATTCACTCTGTATCGTGCCAGCCAGTTATAGCCTTCTAACTCGACTTTATTCCATGTAGGTAAGCTGGTGTAAGAATCGAAAACCGAATCAGGCACGGGCGCATCAGTTAACATACTTGGTATTAAACGGTAGCCGCCTTTCGCATTTGATGTGTCTTCGGTCTTATCCCATCCAATACGGAAAAACAAGTCTTCACTCGGGTGAACTTCTAGCGTTACACGGGCTGCCCAGAGATCTTTGTTATAATTCTCTTTATCTTGATTGGGCAACGCGCTTACCAGATATTCGCCGAAGCCGTCGCGGTTTAAGTTGGCATAACCCACGCCTAGATACACCGTGTCTTCAATCAATGGTATTTGACCTGTCACTTTGATATCACGCTGACTGTAACTACCTACCGTAGCTTCAACGTTCATCTGTGTATCGCCGGTCATTTCTTTCGTAACGTATTTAACCGCGCCACCAATAGTATTCTTTCCGTAAAGCGTACCCTGCGGGCCACGTAACACCTCAATACGCTGTACGTCTAACAAATCAAGTACGGCCCCTTGTGGGCGAGCAATATAAACATCGTCAACATAAATACCCACGCCTGGTTCATAGCCCCAAAGCGGGTCTTGCTGACCCAATCCGCGAATAAATGCCGTCAGGGTGGAATTGGTACCGCGACTGGTTTGTAGCGTAGTGTTGGGCGAAAACTGCTGCACTTCAGTCAGCACGCTAATCCCTTTTTCGCCAAGTTCAACCGCACCAATAGACGTGATAGCTACCGGCGTTTCCTGTAGCGACTCTACAGTTTTTCGCGCTGTCACCTCAATGCGTTCTAATTTTCCTTTTTGCGCTTCGGCATCGGCATCAGCTTGACTATCCTGAGCAAATACTGGCGCTGTGCTTAAAACGCTAGCCACCGCTAGGGCACATAGGCTGTGCATGGGGGGCTTAACTGAATCGCTTTTGCATTCTTCTGTGCTAACAGCGGCTGAATGTGGTTGGTAGGGTGAAACCAAGCCATTTGTGTGTATTGATTGAGACATAGTGAGTCCTTGTTGTTCTAAGTTCTGGTCACTGCCGGATGTATTGCCTACGGTCAAAATCACTTTAGTTAATTAATTGTTAATAGTATGTAGTACCATCGTACTATGGGATTTTGATAAAAGTAACGTCAAACTTTATGTCTGTTATGAACGCTTTTTATCTGATTTGTATACACTTTGTGGTTTTGACTGTAAGCAAATCTTAAATCGACTTAACTGTTTCGGATCATCTGCGGTCACAGATTTTTTAAGGAATAATAACTATGTTAAGTATGATTGGCTTAGTAGGCGGTCTGTTGTTGCTTATTGTTTTGACAATACGCGGAATGAACCTCTTTATTGCTGCACCTTTGTGTGCGCTTGTAGTTGCCATTACCAATAATATCGGCGTCTTCACCGGCGACGTAAACTTCGTTCAAACCTATATGAGTGGTTTCTCTGGCTTTATCGCCTCTTGGTTTTTCATGTTTTTACTTGGTGCGTTATTCGGTAAATTCATGGAAGACACAGGAGCAGCAGATGCTGTTTCTCGCTGGATTATCACCAAAATTGGTTACAAGCGTGCCGTATTAGCTGTTGTGCTAGCTTGCGCTATTTTGACCTACGGTGGTGTAAGCGTGTTTGTGGTAGCGTTTTCTGTTTACCCTATGGCGGTGAGTTTGTTTAAAGATGCCAACCTACCCCGTCGCTTCATACCTGCTGCCATGGCATTCGGGTCGGTAACATTTACGATGACCTCCGCGGGCTCGCCAGAAATCCAAAACTGGATCCCTATAAAGTATTTGGGTACCTCCCCTTTTGCCGCGTGGGAAGTTAGCCTTGTCGTCGCCATATTCATGGCATGCTTCGGTTACTGGTGGCTTGCTAAGATGATCAGAAAAGCCGTTAATAACGGCGAGGTGTTTGAAGCCAGAGCAAGCGACCCTGAAGTGCGAGACAGAGCGCTACCCCACCCGCTTACCGGAATTGTGCCGTTAGTCGTGGTGTTAGTCATTTCGTTTCTATTCCATGAAGAACTCGCTCAGCTTGCACTTATTCTGGCGTTAGGCGGCGGCGTACTGTGTTTGCTGGCGATTAACTACAAACATTTTCACAGTTTACCGGTTGCCATAAATGCGGGTACCACCGGCGCATTGATCGCCATAGGTAACACCGCCGCTGTTGTAGGTTTTGGCTCTATAGCAAAAAACACCGAAGCGTTTCAAACAACAGTAGCGCTTATGACCCAAATTCCTGGTAACGAGCTTATTGGTGCCGCCATTGCCGTAAGCGTGATTGCAGGATTAACAGGAAGTGCATCTGGCGGACAAGCCATTGCCTTACCCTTGGTGGCTCCGCATTACCTTGACCAAGGCGTAGAGCCAGAACAGCTACATAGAATTGTGTCTATATCATCAGGCGCATTAGATTCGTTACCTCACAATGGCTATGTGGTTACTACCATACGCGCCATTTGTAACGAAACCCATCAGGCTGCCTACTGGGCGGTTGGTGCGCTAACAGTTGTGGTGCCAGTTATTGGCCTTGCCATGGCCATTGGCCTGTTTAGCATTATGTAGCATTAGTCAAAGCCAACGATATGGCCTAAGGCCGCACGATATATAAGTCACTCTAGCAAAACATTGCCATCTAAAAATGCGGCCAGAGAAAGGGATAAGAAAGTATGAATTGGAAAAAGACGCTTGCTTCCACGCTAGTGTGGAGTAAGAGCAAAGGCATCAATAAGCTATTGAAACAGCTCAGCTCACAACGAGTGCAGAAACAGTTAGCATTAGCAAATTTGGTTGAGGTGTATTTAGTTAAAAAGCAGCGCTCCTTGGTGGGATTATTTGCCACACTAATGTTGACGGTACATTGCCAGGGCATTGCTGGCGAATCCGACGATACATCGCCATCGCTCAGTTCTTCAAAAGCACCTACTTCTGAGCCCGTTTCTTCCTTGCCAAGCGCTTCGCTGATGGTAGAAAAACGCGTTTTTGAAATGCCTCATTTCACAACCTTTGGTGGTAAACAAATTAAAAACGTAAAAGTTGGCTGGGAGGCGTACGGAACACTAAATGATGCTAAGAGTAACGTTATACTGATTACCCACTATTTTTCTGGATCTTCTCATGCCGCTGGAAAGTACGATGAAAACGATCCAGCGCCAGGCTACTGGGATAGTATTATCGGCCCCGGCAAGGCGATTGATACAGACCGCTTTTATGTAATAAGCGTTGATACGCTGGCCAATCTAAATGCTTACGACCCGCACGTTATTACAACCGGTCCTACGTCAATAAATCCAGATACAGGTAAACCCTATGGCTTAGACTTTCCCGTCGTGACAATACGTGATTTTGTCAATGTTCAAAAAGCACTTCTCGAAAGTTTAGGTATTAGCAAACTGTATGCGGTTATTGGGCCTTCTATGGGCTCTATGCAAGCTATCGATTGGGCGAGCGCTTACCCAGGCTGGGTTGAACGTATGATTTCAGTTATCGGCGCAGGTCAAAGCGATGCATGGACTACCGCGGCATTGGAACACTGGGCAACGCCAATCACTCTAGATAAAAACTGGAACAACGGCGCTTATTCCAAAGAGCAAGCCCCTCTTAATGGCTTAGCTGCCTCGCTCATGTTAATTACGCAAAATGCCCTTACCCCTTCTTTTTTCAACCAAACCGGCAACACGTTAGGGTATAAAAATGTTGAGTCGGCGCCGCTTAATGACATACGTCAATCACACAGTATTGTGAACTGGCTACGTGAGCGAGCGAAGACCCGGGCAAAATCTATGGACGCAAACCACCTTTTATATTTGGTTCGAGCTTGCCAGCTCTTCGTTGCTGGACATCAAGGTAATCTTGAGCAAGGGCTGGCGTCGATAAAGGCGAAAACGCTGTTTATTCCAGCTCAAACTGATTTGCTTCTTATGCCCTACTTATCGCAAAGTGCACACCAAGGTTTAACTGCAATGAATAACGACAGCACATTGATTACGCTAAATGGCAAATTAGGTCATTTAGAAGGCGTGACGAATGTATCCGCTCAGGCTCAGGCTATTCGCCAATTTTTAGAAAATGATAAGGCAGCAATGCAATGATGAAATCTACCCCCTTTTTACGCCACGCGCTTTGTCTGTCTGTATTAAGCGCACTTGCCGTTAGTGTACCGGTATTCGGTAACGAGTCATCTGCGCAAGACGCGCTCCCTTCACTCACCATTGATTTAAAGAACGTTACCGTATCTGGCTTATCGTCAGGCGGTTACATGGCAACACAATTTCAGTTAGCACACAGCGACTGGGTAAAAGGCGTTGGCGTTATTGCTGGTGGCCCGTACTTCTGTGCACAAGGTGATATAACCACTGCCCTGGCACAGTGCGTGAATAAGGTAGAGGGAGAAATTAACCTTGAAGCGCTGAATGAAAAAGCCAAACAGTATGAAACTGAAGGAAAAATTGCGTCGCTTTCCAATATGAAAGACGCAAAAGTCTGGCTTTTCCACGGTACGCAAGACACCAGAGTGATTGCACCAGTGAGCGATTTATTATTTGAGCAATACAAATTGTGGACAGACACACAAAATATTGCCTATATCAATGACAAGCCGATGGCACACCTTTTTCCTACCCGAAACAATGGGGTTAACTGCATGAAGTCAGAAAGCCCCTTCATTGGGAACTGCGACTACGATGCAGCAGGTGCCATGCTCTCTCATCTTATTGAAAATGTTTCGACACCTGACGAGTCACTGTCAGGGCAAATTCATTCAATTGACCAGCAAAAAATAGCGGGTGACGATGCCAAAACATTAGCAAGTGAAGGCTTTGTGTATGTGCCTGAAAGCTGTGCACAAGGCGAGCCATGCAGAGCCCATATTAGTTTCCACGGCTGTAACCAGTATGCCGATGCCGTAGGCGATGCCTACACTACCCAAACAGGGCTGAATGAATGGGCTGATGACAACCATATTGTTGTGCTTTATCCGCAAACTAAGAAGTCGTTATTCATGCCGTTAAATCCACAAGGCTGTTGGGATTGGTGGGGCTATGCCTCTGGCAATTACGCCAACACGAACGGCGCACAAATAAACGCAGTAAAACAGCTGCTGTTTTCATTAAATAGTGCACCTTCACTAAATAAATCCAACGGAAGTAACAATGACTAAGCGCACAATATTTATCACGGGTGGAGCAAGCGGCATTGGCTTTGGCATTGCTGAGTCAATGATGAAACAAGGGCATCATGTGATCATCGCCGACATAAACGAACAGGCAGCAAAAGAGGCTGTGACTCGACTTGCGCATTTAGACGGATCGGCCAGCGCAGTAGCGGTAGACGTATGCAATGCAGAACAAGTCGCGGCGCTACCTGAGGTACTAGGGAAACATACCGTTGATGTGCTTATAAACAATGCCGGTATTCAGCACGTTTCGCGCATCGAGGACTTCCCTGCAGATAAGTGGCAGCAGCTTATAAATATTATGCTTGTTGGCCCTGCTCTGTTAACCCAAGCGTTTTTACCTGCCATGCGTAAGCAAAATTACGGGCGCATTATCAATGTAGGATCTATTCACTCGTTGGTAGCCTCGCCCTATAAGTCTGCTTATGTAGCGGCGAAGCATGGGCTGTTAGGGTTTGCCAAAACTATCGCTCTTGAAACAGGAGATTGCGATGTAACTATCAATACCCTTTGCCCCGCCTATGTGAAAACACCATTGGTGGAGAAACAAATTGCAGCACAAGCAAAAGAAAATAACCTTACCGAGGAAGAGGTAATAACAAAAATAATGTTAGAACCCATGCCTAAAAAGCAATTTGTTAGCGTTGAAGAACTTGCAGATACCGCAAGCTTCTTAATGTCGCCCAGTGCCCGCAATATAACAGGGCAAACTATGGTACTTGATGGGGGCTGGACGGCTAGATAACCCGTAAGCGATTTAACGCTTAGTTTTTTAAAGAATATTTCTTTTCACATAAAAAAGACTGCAATGAGCAGTCTTTTTTCGTCTAATGTTTTCGCAAAAACGTTATTCCCAAAGAGATACGTAGATGGCAACCATTTCTTCAATGGTAGGTACACGTGGATTATTACCGGGAGAACCTGATGCCAGAGCTTGTTCTGCCATTGTTGACGTCGCTGCAAAAAATGCCTCTTTATCAATACCGAAGTCGGCAGGCGTAGGTACCTGCAAATCAGCATTCAGTGCTTTTAGTTCGTTGATAAGCTTTTGATTCGCCACCTCATCTGAATCACTTTGGGTAGCAACACCCATAGCGCGAGCGCATTGAGCATAACGCACAGAGGCACTAGGAATAGAAAAGGCGGTGACAGCAGGCAACAACATGGCGTTCGACAAGCCGTGGGGCACATGAAAAGCAGCGCCAATGGGTCGACTCATTCCATGAACAAGGGCCACTGAGGCGTTTGAAAAAGCAATGCCCGCGAGCGTTGAGCCCAGCATCATTGATTCTCTCGCCGTTTCATTTGTTGGGTCTGCAAATACAGTGCGTAGATTAGGCGCAATTAACGCCATGGCTGATAACGCCTGTGCATCACTGTAAAGATTGGCTTTGCGGCTAACAAACGCTTCAATAGCGTGAGTAAGCGCATCAATGCCTGTATCGGCTGTCACGCGGGCAGGCAAACTTTGCGTTAATGAATAATCGACCAAGGCTGCCGTTGGCATAAACCCTAAACCAACACACAGCATTTTTTCTGTGGTATCTTCGTCGGTGATAATGGTAAATCGCGTTGCTTCTGAGCCCGTTCCCGCTGTTGTGGGAATAGCAATGATCGGCAGTCCCGCTTCATCTACAACCCGCGGGAATTTGTAGTCTCGCATTTCGCCGCCGTGCTTACCCAAAATAGCGATGGCTTTTGCGCTATCGATGGGGCTTCCACCACCTAAAGCAATGATGCTGTCATAAGCGTGGGTTTTGAACGCATCCACACCGCGATAAATAGACCTCACCGTGGGCTCTGGCACCGTATCTGAAAATACATCGGCGCTTATTCCTGCCTCTTCCAGCACCTGTACTATGGCAGCACTATATCCCAACTCAACCATTACCTTATCGGTAACCAGTAAAGGTTTATGGCAGTTGAGTCCTTTTAGCGTTTCAGCAACCCGCTGACTCGCCCCTTTCCCTATGTGCATCACTCTTGGCAGAATAATTTGATGAGACATGTTTCCCTCGCTGCGAATTCTTTTCATCAGCATACCTAGTACAACGCCCAAAGCAATGACAATGTAAAAATAATGTTACCGCCCCACTACCTCTCCAGCTTTCCTCCAAATACATACAAATGCGTGGTTGTTTCCATTGCCAAGAGTTAATGGTTAATTATTAACATCACCGTACGTGAAATGAGTGATAAACTGATTAGAACTTTTCTGTGGACTACGATTATGAAGAAACTCGGTATGATTTCGTTGCTTATAGCAATTATCGCTATAGCGATATGGCAATGGCCGAAACCTGACGCTCCTTTACTTTCATCAAACAACGTCATGCCCGCCATGGAGAATTTGCCCGACAATTTCTTTGACACACAAGTAAACCCAGTACTAACGCAGCGCTGTGTTGTCTGCCACGCCTGTTACGATGCGCCATGCCAACTAAAGATGTCATCTCCAGAGGGTATAGCCAGAGGTGCTAACAAAGAAAAAGTCTATGAAGGGACACGACTCACCGCTGCCCAACCCAATAGAATGTTTCTCGACGCCCACAACGTAGACGCATGGCGAGAGCGTGGCTTTTTCGACGTGCTCGAATCGAAAGAAAAACCTAACGCTTCGCCGGCCCAATCTTCGGTGCTAGCGCAAATGCTTTTGCTAAAAAAACAGCACCCTTTGCCCAACACCGCTCATTTAGGTGACAATTTCGATATAAGCTTAAATCGACAAAACCAATGCCCAACAATAGATGAAATGGGCGGGTACATAGCAGGCCAGCCCCTGGGAGGCATGCCCTACGCACTGCCAGCCCTGTCGGATGCAGAGCACTCTACACTCATTCAGTGGTTAAACCATGGTGCGCCGTTACCTTTACCCAAAGCGCTCTCACAAGAACTGAATGAGAACATAACTGGTTTGGAAGTGTGGCTTAATGGGGATAGCAACAAGATGCAGCTTTCCGCACGTTATATTTACGAACACTTGTTTACGTCTCACCTCTATTTCGAAGATATTTCAGAAAAAGGTAAAACGCCTCAGTTTTTTAAGCTAGTGCGCTCGCGCACACCACCCGGACAAGCGTTAGATATTATTGCTACTCGCAGACCCTTCGACGATCCGGAGGTCGAGCGCGTTTACTATCGTCTACAGCCAGTGCATTCAACTATCGTGAGTAAAACACATCAAGCGTACGCCATTAATAAAACACTGATGGATAAATGGCAATCGTGGTTTGTCGACGCAGAATTTTCTGTAGAAACATTGCCATCATACAAACCCCAAGTGGCGGCCAACCCATTAACGGCCTTTACCTTATTGCCAGTAGAAAGTCGTTATCGATTTATGCTTGAGCGCGCGCAAAACACCATTATGGGTTATATCAAAGGTCCCGTGTGCAGAGGACAAGTCGCGCTTAACGTCATTAACGATCGATTCTGGGTGTTCTTTGTCGACCCAGACATTGCAGCATCTGAAAAAGTAAATGCTTTTTACGCTTCTCAAAAAGAAAACCTCCACCTTCCCGCTGAAAAAGATAGCTCAGCCCTTGCGGTAAACTGGGTTAAATACGCAAAGCGCCAAGGCGAATATATGCGTGCAAGAACCACCTTTTTGGACAATGAATTCAAAAATGAAGAGCATTTAAGCGTGTCGAGTATATGGGATGGCGACGGCGATAATACCAATGCCAGCTTAACCGTATTTCGTCATTTCGATAATGCCACAGTTGTTAAAGGGATGGTTGGCCAGCCCACTAAAACAGCATGGGTGATTGACTATGCCTTGTTAGAGCGCATTCACTATTTGCTTGTGGCTGGCTTTGATGTTTACGGCAATTATGGCCATCAGTTATTGACCCGTTTGTACATGGATTTCTTGCGCATGGAAGGTGAATCGAACTTCCTTAATCTACTTCCTCCAACTACCCGCCATGACCTTCTTGACGATTGGTATCAAAACGCAAGCCCTGAACTTACCGATTATTTGGAAGGTGATATCAACAGTTTCGAACAACCTTCTGGCATAGCGTTCGAAACAGATAATCCTCAACAAGAACTTTATCAATTGTTATCGCAATACTTGGCTAAAGTTCAACCGAATGCCTCAACCTACAATAAACGTTTGCTATCAGCTGAACAGTTCGAAGCATTAGAGCGCTTAGATTCGCTTCCTGCTCAACAAGCGACGTTGATGCCTGAAACTACCATGATTGTGATTCAAGACGACAAAAACCCAGACAACATTGATGTGTTCACTGCCCTTAGAAATAGCGCGCATTACAATGTAAATAGCCTATTTGAAGAAGAGGAAAACCGGGAGCCTTCTAAAGATTCAATCACGCTAGTTCATGGTTTGTTGGGCAGTTACCCTGACGCATTCTGGTATATCAATGCCTCAGAGATAACGTCTTCGATTGAGAAGCTTAAATCCATTAAAAGCGAAGCCGATTACAAAGCCCTGCTCGACGATATTGGCATGCGCCGAACCAACCCTAATTTTTGGGCGTTTAGTGATAAATTAATGCAATGGTCTAGCGAGCGCTATCCTATTGAAGGCGGTCTTCTCGACTATAATCGGTTAGAAGATCGCTAAACCTTGCGCTGTGTGCCGTTTTACGCTTTTCTTTTGCAAAAAACCTGTGCTAATGTCCAACCATTGGAAATGAAAGGACATTAGCATTCCATGCCCTATCAAACCGTTGCTTTAATTGGAAAACCTCAGCACGCTGCAACTCATGACAGCTTAAACATTCTTGCCGAATATTTGTTGGCTAAAGGATGCAAACTATTGGTTGAGGAAAGTATTGCTGAAGAGCTTGAAACAGAGAACTTTACCGCCTGTAACCTTGTTACTATTGGCAAAGAAGCCGATCTTGCTGTGGTGGTAGGTGGCGATGGCAGCATGCTTGGTGCAGCACGTGTGCTCGCTCGCTTTGACATTCACGTTGTCGGTGTAAACCGCGGAAACCTAGGCTTTTTAACTGATATCCACCCCGATGATATTGTTCAACAACTTGACCTTATCTTTAACGGTGAATGCGTAGTAGAAGAGCGCTTCTTACTTGAAGTAGAAGTTTATCGACACGAAAAGCTTAAAAGTAACAACTCTGCTGTAAACGAAGTGGTGCTTCACCACGGAAAAGTTGCCCATATGATGGAATTTGAAATTTACATCGATGAGCAATTTGTATTCAGTCAGCGCAGCGACGGATTAATAGTAGCCACACCCACAGGTTCAACGGCTTACTCTTTATCAGCGGGCGGACCGATTATTATGCCTAAGCTAGATGCACTTACGTTGGTCCCCATGTTTCCTCACACACTGAGCAGCCGTCCAATCGTTGTTGATGCTGACAGTCAGGTATCGATGAAAGTATCAAAGGTTAATAGTGACTCGCTACAAGTGAGTTGCGATAGCCATATTGTTCTGCCGGTGCTACCTGGTGATGAAATTCGAATAAACAAAAGCGTAGACAAGCTTCATCTTGTTCACCCTAAGGGCTACAGCTACTTCAATGTACTTCGTAAAAAGTTAGGTTGGGGTAGTAAGCTTTACTAACCTCCCTGCTCCATTTAGTCGATTCCATGTGCATTTATTACATAAGCCTGTAGCATTTTCTTGATTGCTACAGGCTTGAAAAATAAAGATTTTTTAATCTTCTCTAATTTCCTTAACGAAAACCAAGACTTATAGAAATATAAGACTTCGGCATACCTGTTGCACCTATTACTTCAAGTCGTCAGCACAAGGCCTTTGTTATTTGGCCTAAATGATGTTTCGCATCCCGCTGACTTATTTGCATTCAATAGGAGATATCATGAGTAACACCAATATCAAATTTACAGCCCCTGGAATGGATAACGATGCAGCTGCCAGAACAATCAAGGTATTGGATCAGCGATTGGTTGCACTATTAGATTTACAGTTAACGTTGAAGCACATTCATTGGAATGTAGTAGGACCAAATTTTATCGGTGTGCATGAAATGTTGGACCCGCAGGTAGATGCGGTACGCGAAATGACCGACACAATTGCAGAGCGAATTGCCACGTTAGGTGGCGTACCGAAAGGTACACCAAAAGCCATTGTTGAAGGTCGCAGCTGGAACGATTATGAATTGGGTAAAGGTTTAGTACTTGACCACCTTAAGGCGCTGGATGCCGTATATGACGGTGTAAATGGTGACCATAGAAAAGCGTTAGAGCTTTTAGGTGAAATTGACCCAGTATCGGAAGATATGATTACCGGCCAACTTGCAGATTTAGAACAGTTCCAGTGGTTTGTGCGCGCGCACATTGAGTCTGGCAGCGGTGAGCTACAGCAATAATGTATAATTGCTGGTAAACCACATAGTCATTCGGACTACCTGCTATTTAATTGAAATTGAATTTTAAGGAGAGCTTACGCTCTCCTTTTTGCTATAAGGTTCTCTACTGCGTTGTGGAATTGTTTACCGCTTGCTTTTGAGTTATTCAGCTACTTAGCATTGAGCTAATTTACTACTGTATAACCACTGTAACGAACGCATCTAGCGCAGCCTATTATTAATGGGTTACTCATAACCACTCCTTTTTAAACGCTCTATACAATATTGATTTCTTTAAACTTTTCACAATCCACTTTAATTTTTAAGTAAAATATTTACGACTTAACTTTACACAGAAAAAATACTGTATATATTATCAGTTACTGTATATATCATCATGTTCAACTTTTTTCGAGTGTGGTTATGTTAGCGCATCTTTCTATTTCAAATTTTGCTGTTGTAAAACAATTATCGGTTCAACTGGAAAACGGGTTGACTGCTATAACCGGCGAAACCGGTGCTGGTAAATCCATCGCCATTGATGCTTTAAGTTTGTGCTTAGGCGAGCGCGCCGACGCAAATGCGGTGCGAAAAGGCAGCGCAAAAGCGGAGATCATTGCTCACTTTTCTCTAAACGGCAATGTATTAGCTAAAGCCTTCCTCGATGAACATGAGCTCACCTCAGATGAAGATGAGAATAGCTGCTTTATTCGCAGAGTTATTTCAAAGGAAGGCCGTTCAAAAGCTTTTATCAACGGTATTCCCGCCTCACTTCAGCAGTTAAAAGGCTTAGGCCAGTTTTTGTTGGCCATTCACGGTCAAAATACTCACCTACAGTTGCTGAAAGAAGACCATCAAAGGGAATTAGTCGATGGTTACGCTAAGCACAACGACATATTAGTGGAGGTTAGAGAAACCTACTCTCTTTGGCGTGATAAGCAGCGCACGTTAAAGGCGCTTCAAGAACAAGCCCAGCAGCGCGAAGACAGAATTCAGCTGTTAACTTATCAGGTTCAAGAACTTGATGAATTCGCCATTGAAGAGGGTGAATTTGAAGAGTTAGAAATAGAGCACAAACGCCTGAGTAACGGGCAAAGCCTTTTAGAGCAAGCACAGACCAGCGTATACAATTTATATGAAAGCGATGAAGGCAACGCATTGTCAGTAATACAAAGCAGTATTGAACGTTTAGGCGAACTAGAGGCGCACGACGCTACTTTAACGCCAATCATTGCAATGCTTAATGATGCAGCAATTCAAGTAGAAGAAGCGGCAGGAGAGCTACGTAGCTACTGCGATCACTTAGAGATCGATCCACTTCGCTTACAGCAAGTTGAGGCGCGCTATGCGAAGGCGATGGAACTTGCCCGTAAACATACTGTGATGCCAGAGGGACTTTATCAGCATCACCAAGAGCTAGCCGCCGAATTCAATGCTTTATCGGAACAGGAAACACTGTTAGGTACGCTTGAAGGCGAAGTAGAAGAAGCACGAGCAACGTATTTAACCGCGACCAAAGCGCTTTCTGAGAGCAGGCAACGTGCTGCTGGTAAGCTAAGCGAAGATATTGAAGTGCAAATTCGCCAAATGAATATGCCCCACGCAAAAGTGGATATTCAGATTCAATACGACGAACTTAAGAAGCCGGTGAGCACAGGTCTAGATACCGTAGAATTTAAAGTGTCTACCAACCCTGGTCAAGATGCAGACAAATTAGAAAAAGTCGTATCAGGTGGTGAACTTTCTCGTATAGGACTGGCTATTCAGGTTATCGCGAGCGGCCATCACGCTACCCCTACTATGATTTTCGATGAAGTCGATACGGGCATTAGCGGCCCAACAGCATCAATCGTTGGCGGGCTTTTACGTAAATTAGGTAAACAATCGCAAGTAATGTGTGTTACCCATCTACCTCAAGTAGCGGCACAGGCACATAATCAATTGTTTGTTACCAAGCTTACCGACGGGGAAAGTACTGAAACCCAGATGTTGGCGTTGACGAAGCAAGACAGGATCGATGAGCTTGCAAGACTATTAGCCGGTGATAAAGTAACCAAGTCGGCGCTAGCGAATGCAAAAGAACTGCTTAAAAGCGCAGCATCGAACTAAAATGCAGTTGATTGGTCATAGTTGTCAATGTAGCATGCCTTCGCGCTTGCAATAAAACAGTCTCGAAATTCGCTTTAGCGAAGTTCAATGACACTAACAAAGGCAATACTGGACAAATTAACGCATGAAGTTGCAACACCTATTAGTAATTCTTGGTATCACACTAACATCAACCGCTTGCTCGAACTGGATTTATCGAATCGACGTTCCTCAAGGTAACTTCCTTGATCAAAGAGATGTGGAAAAGCTGCGCGTTGGAATGACAA
Source organism: Alteromonas sp. CyTr2 (assembly GCF_947311905.1). Taxonomy (NCBI): domain Bacteria; kingdom Pseudomonadati; phylum Pseudomonadota; class Gammaproteobacteria; order Alteromonadales; family Alteromonadaceae; genus Alteromonas; species Alteromonas sp. CyTr2. The sequence continues at coordinate 65,235 of NZ_CAMZMZ010000003.1, forward strand.
AAGAACAAGTTATTTATGTACTAGGTAACCCTGTTGTTCAAGACTCATTCGACGATGACACTTGGTACTACGTTTACGATATGAAGCGCGGTATGAAAAAGCGTGGTGAAGATTTTCAAAAGCAAATGGTGATTAACTTTGTAGACAACAAAGTGACAACGGTTGAAGGTGACTTCGAGTTATCTGAAGACTTCAATACACCGCTTGATAACTAATTTTGTTTAAAAGGTAGCGTTTCTCGCTACCTTTTTTGTTTCTAATACCCTTCATAAAAACGTCTGTTTTTTTAGAGATATATCGCTTACTTACTTGAGGTTTATATGGAACATAGTTTTTGGCACAGTAAATGGCAAAAGAACGAGATTGGATTTCACGAACCTGAAGGGAATGCACTTCTGGTAAAGTATGCGTCTTTTCTGTTTGGCGACGATAGTCCTAGCACATCTTTAAAGCGCATTTTTGTACCACTATGTGGAAAGACCCGAGATATTGGTTGGTTACTCTCCAAGGGTTGTGAAGTGGTTGGTGCTGAGCTAAGCGAAGTGGCTATTATACAGCTGTTTGAAGAGCTAGGTGTAGAGCCTACTGTTACCACTACTTCCAACGGTAAAATTTACGCTAAAGACGGTTTAACCATTTACGTAGGTGATATCTTTAAACTTACATCAAGCGACTTAGGTGACGTTACGGGCATTTATGATAGAGCCGCTTTAGTCGCGCTGCCTAGCCCGCTCCGCGAGCAATATGCTGCGCATTTAATGGCCATTACTCAATGCGCCCCCCAGCTAATCATTTCTTTCGAGTATGACCAGAATGAAATGGCCGGCCCTCCCTTTAGCGTAAACGAAAAAACCGTCGACGCTCTTTATTCAGCGGACTACAACATTCAAAGGTTAGAGCGCTCGGTGCTTGAAGGCGGTTTGAAAGGCAAAGTAGACGCTGATAATTTGGTATTTGCACTAACGGCGAAGTAGACTTTTTTAAGACTTGTTGCCAATAGAAAGCGTTGAAATGGTTGCTTTATAGTTTGCGTTTTAGCACTGATTAACAGCGACACTCAAGCTATTCATACCACACCAGCTAATGCGACTTGCTTAAATAAATGACTAGAGGCCAAGCAGTGCCTCTATGCCAAACAATATTGCACCTATCAACCCGCCTACGATCGTGCCGTTTATGCGAACTTTTTGAAGATCGCGGCCAATATTCAACTCTACCTGCTCAGCCATTTCACGTTCATCCCAACTATTGATGGTGTCGCAAATGTGACGGGTTAGAAATTCAGCCAACTCAGGCGCCATATATTTAGCCGCTTCTCCAATGTGCTTATTGAACGCTTTTGCTAGCTCACTGTCTTGCGTTAACGTGGTACCCAAATCGTTTAAAAGGCTCGACACCTTTGTTTCTGCTTTACCATTTTGCTGTTCAAGAGACGTTAAAAGCCATTGATGAAACTTGGCCCATGATTGCTGAACATACGCGTTTAACGCTGGGTCATTAATAATTTTTTCCCGATAGCTGTTTACCTTTTTCTCCATTAACGGGCTGTGCTGTAGTTCGTAGAGGAATTCTTGTACTTGCTCATCAAATGCATGGCGAATGGGGTGATGCTCATCTTCGTATACATCTTCCAAAATACTTGAAACCGCTTTAACAGCTATGAGTGCCCCCTGCTCGCTTAGCCAACTAGACGGCAATAGCTTTTCAATACGACTGTATTCGGTTTTTAGCCAGACTACTAACGTATCTGCTATGTAGATTTGGGTTTCTGGCTCTGCAAGCAGTGAGGCCAATTTCCCTAACACCCTATCAAGCACTACCTGATGCTGGCGCTCTTTCGTAACGGCGCTTAACGAGGTTGCCATCAATTGCCTAAGATCAAGTTGGTTAATGCCCTTCTGTGCGGTTTTAGCGATAAACGATTTCACAGGTTTGTCATCGAGCACGCGAAGAACGCCTGCAAAAGCATCGCATAGAAAGCGACTTAAACGGGTAGCGTTTCTATCCTGTGACAACCACCTTCCCGCGCCCTTAGCAGGGTCGCTGTCCCGAATTAGCTTCTCTATTGCTTCAGGATGAAAGAACTTTTCCTTAACGAACAATGACAGGTTATTAGCAATAACAGACTTGTTACTAGCCACGATATTGGTGTGCGGAATGGGGTACTTCGCTGGAATTGGCTTAAATAATGCTGTCACTGCAAACCAGTCAGCTAGACCACCGATGAGCGCCGCCTCACTGGCCATCTTAATAAGCCCCAACCACCATGCTCCTTGCAAGTTTGGATAAAACTTGGGAAGTAAAACCGTTAAAACAAATACACTTGCGGCAAAAATCAAACAGGCCAATGCAAGCCTTTTAGCCTTATTTAATTGCGTGTACTTGTCCTGCATAAACTACTCCGTTTAAATTACTCGTTTACCATCTTGGTCTATAAGTGGTGTGCCGTCTTCTTTAGCAAAAGGGCCTTGTGGCCATACAGGCAAAATATCCAGTACAGCTTCACTTGGCCGGCATAATTTCACTGTTTCTTTTGCGTTATTCGAATAGGAATTACCTTCAACTCTCCCAAGAGGTAAAGAAACTGCTTTTTCGTGTTCACCTTCGGGAATGCAAACAATAGGCCTATTCACTAAAACGGGATGTTCCAGCATCAATTCAAAGATGATTTCGTTACTCACTGTTTCATCAAGTAGCCCTAATTCAGCAGCAGGAGACTTTGTTGTGCGAAGCGCTTGTCGAGGGTTAAGGTTAGCTGCATTCAACAAATAAATTAGTTGTTCACGTTCCCACCCAACACGTAAATACTCAATAACCTGCACCTCATACCCAGCGGCCTTGATCACCGCCAGTACATTCCTAGACGTGCCGCACTCTGGGTTGTGATAAATCTTTATCATCGCCACCTAACCTCACTAAAAAGTAAAAACCACATATACCAACATACTATTAAAATTCGAGGACAGACACTCGCATAGGCTAAAACCTTGCCTGTACTCGTTGGACACACACTCAAATAGCTACCTGTACTTCTCGGACACACACTCAAAAAAGCAGCTTGTAACCAAAAAGATGTATTCACAATGAGTGTCTGTCCATTTCTTTAAATAATTTCTTCAAGCGAGTGTCTGTCCCCTTCTGAAATCCCTTCTGAGCTTAGAGCCATGTGGCACAAAATGGTCAAATTCGCCATCCGGTGGCAGATGAAACTATAAAATTAGTCATTACACCATTGAGCCAGTCTCCCCCCTTTGGCACATTAAACTAACCTTTTGATTTAAAATACTTTTTAAGAGTGGCATGATACGTGAAACGTATTTTATAAATACACAACAAAATTTGTGTTTGATATTAATACCGTTAAAGCGTGTTATTAAGTATTTATAAAATAATCAAGGATATAAGAATATGAAAAAGTCTATAATTGCTAGTGCAGCTATGTTGCTTTCAGCCTCTTTGCTTACTGGCTGCGTTATCCATGTTGGAGACGCTAGTGCATTAGAAGGCAGCGATTTCAGTTCTATTCTGGGCAATATTGACATAGCTGAAGGGAAGCACGCTGGCGATATTTCTTCTGTTAATGGCAATGTGGAAATTAGCGATCATGGTGGCGCGGATGAAGTCAGCATCGTTAACGGAAATCTTGAAATGGGTAGCCATGTGTCTGTCCGAAATATCGATATTGTAAATGGCGATGTAAGTGCAGCTTCACACCTCAATGTGCTTAAGGGTGTAGAGACCGTGAATGGAAATGTTACGCTTCCTACGCAAAGTACAATTGGCGGTAGCGTTGAAACAGTGAATGGAGACATAACAGCCGTTGATACAACCATTGAAAAACACATCAAAACACTCAACGGCGATATTACTTTGTCTGGCTCTTCTCACGTTTTAGGCGATATCGTATATAAGGAAAGTGAAAGCGCTTGGGGCAAGAAATCAGACAACAAACCTATCCTATCGATTAGTGCATCGGTTACTGTGGACGGCAACATTGTTTTGCACCGTCCTGTTAACTTAGATATTGAAAGCGACGAACTTAAGCAAAAAGTCATTGTAAGCTACAGTGGTGCGCAGTAACTTATCAGCTTAATCATTTAAGCTAACATTCTGGAAATGCATGACTGAACAAGAAAAGATGCTTGCTGGCGATTTATACTTTCCGTCAGACAAAACATTATCGGCATTGCGCAAGCAATGTCGTATGCAATTAGACGAGCTCAACACAACTTGTCAAAGTGACCACAAAAAGCGTACAAGACTACTAAAAGAGCTGTTTGGTAGTACTGGAAAAAGGCTTTACATCGAGTCTTCATTCAAATGTGATTACGGCGAAAATATTCACGTAGGCGAAAATTTTTTCGCTAACTTCAATTGTGTGATTTTAGATGCAGCGAAGGTCACGATAGGTGATAACTGCATGATTGCGCCTCAAGTCGGTTTGTACACCGCTACGCACCCATTAGATCCTGTACAAAGGGCAACCGGCATCGAGTTCGCCAAGCCCATTACTATTGGCGATAATTGCTGGATTGGTGGTATGGCGGTCATAAACCCTGGCGTAACGTTGGGAGACAATGTGGTTGTGGCCTCTGGCGCGGTGGTAACTAAGTCTTTTGGCGACAATGTGGTCATAGGTGGTAACCCCGCCAAAGTCATCAAAGAAATAGAGCAAGCCGAATAGAGCATGTGATGTTTTCGGTATCACATGTCTTAAAAAACACCTTTACACGAGTCCATACCAAGTCACATCTATCGATTTAATCTGAACCGGTAATTCAAAGACTCTTCAAGGGCCGCCATTAGTACCTCAAAGGCGGCCCCTGTTTTTAGCCTAGTACACAGAGCTAGGTAAAATTAAACGCTATCCCGTTAGTAGTCTAAAGACAAACGCGCTCTATAAATCGTTAATCCCAGTCTGGAGCAAAATCTGGGTTTACAATTCGGTCGCCGTTATCAAGATCATCAATAAGCGCGAGCTCTGAATCAGTTAAATGTACACCACCGTAAGCTAAATTCTCCGCCAAGTGTACTTTACTGGTTGATGAAGGGATTGCGTAAATGTGACGTTTCTCCATCCACGCCAGAACAACTTGCGCAGGCGTCGCATCGTGGTTTTGCGCTATTCGCAATAAAGTTTCGTCCTTCATTACTTTTCCTACCGCAAATGGCATATATGCAGTCGCTTTTATGCCTTTTTCCTTACACGCTTCAACAACTTTCTTATTTTGCATGAAAGGATGGATTTCAATTTGGTTGGTGTAAATCTCGCCTTTACCAAGAACCTTTTCGGCCTTATCTAACAAATCAATAGTGAAATTAGACACCCCAATATGACGAGTAAGCCCTTGCTCTTTCGCCTTCGCAAGATTGCCTAAGTAACTTTCGAGTGAAATATCATTGCCAGGATATGGCCAATGGATAAGAAGCAAATCAACATATTCTAGCTTCAGCTTTTCTAAGCTTTCGTGAACACTTGGAATAAAATAAGCATCGCCCAATGACTCGTGCCACACCTTGGTGGTGACAAACAGTTCGCTTCTATCAAGGCCGCTGGTTTTTATGGCATCACCAACTTGTGCTTCGTTGTCATAAAATTGTGCGGTATCAATGTGTCTGAAACCAACCTCTAGCGCTTTACTGACTGACTCACGGGCCTCGTCACCTTTCAACCGAAACGTTCCCATTCCTAACTGAGGCATCTCTTTCATTACTTTCTCCTTTTCCGTTTTGGTCTTACCGTACCTGACGTAGCAGCTTCACACTTTGCTACGCCATCGCTTAGAAAGAAGATCGTAATCATCGTGACTGAAATCAGAATTAAATGGGGGACAAACCTAGTGATTAAGTTGAAGAATGCACGTCACTGAAATAAAAAAGCCGCTAGCGAACGCTTGCGGCTTTGAGTAATCACTTACACGTGAAGAATAAATTAAGTATTACTTACGTTTGGCGGGACGTCCAGCTCGTTTATTTAAGCCTTGTTGCTTACGCACTTTATGCTTTTTAACCGAGCGACGCATGCGACTTAAGCGCGCGTGGTCAAGTTTACCCTGGCGTACGTTGACCATAGTTTGCGTTTCATCCGGCAATTGAACATGGCTACGAAGCGCGTTCACGTCTTCTAACCCTAGTTCTACCCACGCACCTTGCGGTAAACGCTTTTGTAGCTCGATTGGGCCATATTTAACACGGATCAAACGGCTTACCTGCACGCCTTGCGACTCCCAAAGACGACGCACTTCACGGTTACGCCCCTCTTTCAAGGTCACATTATACCAACGGTTCATGCTTTCATCTTCAGCATGCTGCGGCGTAGGCGCACCTGAAATTGTCAGGAACTTTGCTTCACCGTCTTCCAGCTCCACACCCTTTTGGAGCGTATGTAGCGTTTTACCCGTAACTTCACCAAATACACGCACTGCGTATTCGCGCTCTACTTCACATTTTGGGTGCATTAGGCGGTTTGCCAATTCACCATCGTTGGTGAATAACAGCAGGCCACTGGTGTTCATGTCTAGACGACCCACTGTGATCCAACGCCCTAGTCGAATAGCGGGAAGACGGTCAAAAACCGTATCGCGACCTTCTGGGTCGTGACGACTACACAATTCACCTTCGGGTTTGTTGTACATCAACACGCGGCAGATTGGCTGTTCTGTTTGACGAGATAGCAAATGACCATCAACACGAATTTGTGCAGTGTGATCGACTCTATCTCCTAATGTTGCTTTGGTGCCATCGACCGATACTCGGCCTTCTTCAATCCAACGTTCCATTTCTCGTCGCGAGCCTAGCCCTTGGTTAGCCAGTACTTTTTGCAACTTTTCAGTCATGGGTTTTCACTCTTTAATTGCTTGTTTACGGTCGCACGGTCTATTCAGACGGTGCCTCATTTAACACCTTAAGCGGCGAGTCTGACGCAATACTTTCAGCCATGTTTTCGAAAACGTCGGCATTGGGCAAATCGCTCAACGACGTCATCGAAAAATAGTCTAAGAAGCCTTTGGTAGTTGCATAAAGCGCTGGTCGCCCAGGCACTTCTTTGTGACCTACTACCTTTACCCAGTCTCGTTCTGTGAGTGTCTTTATAATATTACTGCTTACCGCCACGCCCCTGACCTGCTCTATTTCTCCGCGGGTTATAGGTTGACGATAGGCAATGAGTGCCAAGGTTTCGAGCATTGCTCTAGAATACTTTGGCGCATTTTCCTGCCACAATTTGCTTAACCACGGGCTTAACGCATCTAACGATTGAAAGCGATAGCCACTAGCTACTTCCACCAGCTGAATGCCTCTTGGCTGATAGTCTAACTTTAGCTCGTTAATCACCTTACTCAAGGTTCTATCAGCGACGGTAAATTCATTGAGTACCGTTTCTTTTAAATGCTGCTTTGAAATAGGCTTATCAGCAACAAATATTGCTGCCTCTACCAATTGTTTAAGCTGCGCCGTGTTAATTTTCTTCATGGGCACCTAATTTTACATGAATTTTTGCATAAGGACCTGCCTGAATGCATAAAATTAGCTGTTCTTTTACTAATTCTAAAATTGCTAAGAAGCAAACCACTACCCCAGCTTTACCTTCTTCAACCGTAAATAGGCGTTCAAGTGGCGTATATTCTGTTGTTGTGAGTAACGACAAGATGAGCGACATGCGCTCTCGCGTGCTCAGTGCTTCCCGTGCAATGGTATGGTGTTCAAACGCTTCAGCGCGCTTCATGGCCGCACTGAACGCCAATACAATTTCAGCTAAAGACACATCGGGCTCAATGCGAATTGGCGCCACATTCTCACTTAGTTCAACGTGAGTGGTGAAAATATCCCGTTCAAGTCTAGGCTGAATATCTAAATCTTCTGCCGCTTGCTTTACCAGCTCGTATTCTTTTAATCGGCGAATAAGCTCTGCGCGCGGGTCTTCTTCTTCGTCGGAATCGTCACTGCGTTTAGGTAGTAGAAGCCTGGACTTAATTTCTGCCAATATGGCTGCCATCAGCAAGTACTCTGCCGCCAGCTCCAATTTTAGCGACATCATGGCATCCACATATTCCATATACTGCTTGGTAACATCAGCGATGGGCAGTGTGGTGATATCAAACTTTTGTTTTCTAATCAGATAAAGCAGTAAGTCGAGCGGCCCTTCGAAGGTTTCTAATATGACCTCTAGGGCATCGGGGGGAATGAAGAGATCTTCAGGCTTTTCAATTAGCGCTTCGCCATTAATAAACGCAAGTGGCAACGGCTGCTGAACAGGTGTCGAAAGCCTCGTCTCAACAGAGGCGTCATTATCGTTATTATTGTCTTCAACAAGCTCTGACACAGTTCCACAACCGTTTTTACGCGCTAACAAAGCGGCGATTATTGATATTATTATTTACGCGTTCACGCGAGGGCCTGTAGTGCTTCGCTGCAAACCGAAGCGCTACAGGCCTTACAAACTTAGCTTACGGTTTCCTACTATAACTCCCACCTGCAACTAGCAAAAGAAGCTATTTAAAATAACCTATTTAAAACTATCTTTTCAAAAAGTCAGCCTAACGAAAGTTACTCAAAGGGAGACGGATCGCCCGTGCCATGTCGCACAATTACTGGCGTGTCTTCCGACAAATCAACCACGGTAGTAGGCTGCTCACCAATGTAACCACCATGAATAATAAGCCCTACTTGCTTTTCTAAGTTGTCTCGAATGACATCTGGGTCTGATTCAGCCATGGTATTGCCTGGCAAAATCAAAGACGTAGACATCAACGGCTCGCCCAGTTCTTCCAATAATGCAAGTGCAATGGCGTTGTCGGGCACACGAATTCCTATGGTTTTACGTTTAGGGTTTTGCAAACGCTTTGGTACTTCGCGGGTCGCTTTCAAGACGAAGGTGTAACGCCCCGGCGTATTGTTTTTAATTTGCCTGAACGCCGTGTTGTCTACCTTTGCGTAAATTGATAGCTCAGACATGTCTCGACACATTAAGGTAAAGTTGTGATCTTTATCGATTTGACGAATACGACACAACTGCTCAAGCGCCTTTTTGTCTTCCATTTGGCAACCTATGGCGTAGCCTGAGTCTGTCGGATACACCACCACTGCTCCCTCTCGAATTAACTCACAAGCCTGACTAATTAGACGCTTTTGCGGGTTGTCGGGGTGCACATAGAAAAATTGACTCATAATTACTTCCTTTTCTTAAACGCGCAGAACGATACTACTTTGCCAACGAGGCCAGTGTCTGTCCACTCGTAAAGCTTACTGGTTAAGCTCGTGGGTAAAACTCGCTTTTAAGCTTTTTACCAACCAACTCTCGGCATTTTAATTAGCTTTAGCGCTCATCAACCGTACGTGAACCATTTGCCTTACCTTGCCCATTTATACCGAGAGCGTTGCAAATTAGATTTCCTTAGCTCTCGGCCATCTGCCCTTCAAATTGTTTCCAATTATGCCATACGGGTGTGAGCTTACTGCTAATGCCGAGGTTCTTACCCAGCTCAGTCCAACGAGACGGAAAGTGAAAATCAGAGCCCGCCGATGCTAGTAAATGATGGGTTTGTGCAAGCTCATTAATAAGCTCTTGTTTGGTTTTATTGATACCTGGGAATGCGGTTTCAATGGCGTCGCCACCGGCTTGTTCGAACAAGGCCACCAAACGCCGTAGCCACTTCGCTGTCATATCATAATGAGCAGGATGAGCCAGTACTGCTTGTCCACCTGCATCGTGTATCCACTCGATAGCCGTTTCGATACTTGGCCACTCTGCTTTAACTGCAGCTCGTTTGCCTTTGCCAAGATACTTCTTAAACGCGGCGTCCATACTTGGCACACCGTAGTTGTTTACTAATACGCGCGCAAAGTGCGCCCGTGTCACCTGGCCAACGCCCGCTAGCGCTTTTGCTCGCGTTAGAACACCTTCAAACCCACACTTTTCGAGCTTATCAGCAATTTTTTCAGCTCGGGCTTCTCGGGTTTGAGACTGGCCTTGCAGCCGCTCAAGAAACGTTGGGCAGTGTCTGTCCACATTTAATCCAACTATATGGATATCGAAACTGTGCCAAGTGGTGGAAATTTCAACACCATCAATAATGGTTAAAGCACGTTTTTGCTTCGATTGGGTAGCATGTGCTTCTTCCAAACCGGCTACGGTATCGTGGTCGGTAACGGCAAGCGCATCCACCTGCATGGTGTGTGCGCGAAGGATTAATTCTTCTGGCGTTAGGTGGCCATCAGAGAATTTTGTATGACTGTGTAGATCTATTTTCAATGTCTTATGCAAATTTTAGGTTGACACAAACGGCAATTTGTTTTCTTCTATACACACAAAGTATACGTACTAACCGCTTCAAATCCTATTGAAGTTTGGAAAAACAACGAGTAATTCATGCATTCATACAATATTTCAACAGCAATGACAGTTGCAGCTTGGTGGTGGCACTCCCTAACTTAACGGGCGGTGTGCACTGTAGTGCGTGAATGAATACACATAAAGGCCCGTTTATACGGGCCTTTTTTTTGTCTTTTTGCAGTTGGAGAGTAGCAAAAATGAGTTTAGCGGAACTGGGGATTTCTCCAGGTAAGGTAGAGACAATTGAGCAGGTGGGACACTATGTCGATGATCCACTTGCCGCGTTTGCCCACCTTTGTGGCAATAAAAATAACGCATTGCTTTTAGAGTCGGCAGAAATTGATTCTAAAGACGATTTACAAAGCTTGTTAATGGTTGACGCAGCACTGCGCATGGAATGCCGGGGCAACTGCGTTGAAGTGAAAGCACTGACAGGCAACGGCGCTTCAGTGTTACCTTTATTTGTTGACCACGCCCCTGACGGCCTACACATCAAAGAAAGGACAGACACTTCAATTACGTTGGTGTGTGATGAGGCTGACGGTGAACTTGACGAAGACAGCCGCTTAAAGGCCGCAAGCGTAATGGACGCGCTTCGCATTGTTATCAATAAGATTACACCAATCCGCCAACATCCCCACGCGGTTTTCTTAGGCGGTGTATTTGCCTACGACATGCTAGCAGGCTTTGAAAAACTACCCGATGTTGCAGAAGGTGAAAATGACTGTCCAGACTTTGTGTTTTACTTGGCAGAGACCTTAATTACCGTTGACCACCAAACCCGCGAGACACATTTAATTGGCAGTGTTTTTAGTGGACAAGACGTTGCCCAGCAATACTTTGCCATTGCTCAGCGCTTAGAAGCAATTCATCAGCAGCTACACGATATGCCTGCCAAGCCCGTGCTACTGGGTGTAAAGACAGCAAGAATTACTGATGTAGAAAGTGAAGCTCAAAGCGGACAGTCACTCGTTTCCAACTCAGAAAGCCCAAACGAAACCGAAAACGGACAGTCACTTTCTTCTTTTGACCCAAGCGTTGAAGTGAGTGTTGATTTAAGCGATGAACAGTTTTGCAACCATGTGCTGGACTTAAAACAGCACATTTTAGCCGGCGACATTTTTCAGGTTGTGCCCTCGCGCACATTCTCTCTCCCCTGCCCGTCGCCGCTACTTGCTTACGCTAAACTTAAAGAATCAAACCCAAGCCCTTACATGTTTTACATGCAAGATGCCGCTTTTAGCATATTTGGCGCCTCTCCTGAGTCAGCGCTTAAATACGAAAGAGAAAGTAATCAAGTAGAAATCTACCCGATTGCCGGTACCCGTCCACGTGGCAAGCGCCCTGATGGCAGTATCGACAGAGATTTAGACAGCCGTATTGAGCTTAACCTTCGCGAAGACACCAAAGAAAAGTCTGAGCACATTATGCTGGTTGACCTTGCCCGAAACGATGTGGCAAAAGTGAGTCGCCCAGGTACGCGCTATGTGAAAGACTTGCTAAAAGTTGACCGTTACTCTCACGTGATGCACTTGGTGTCACGCGTGGTTGGCCAGCTACGTGACGACTTAGATCCACTGCACGCTTATCAAGCCTGCATGAATATGGGCACTCTAGTTGGCGCACCAAAAGTAAGCGCAGCGACGTTAATTCGCGAAGTAGAGAAAAAACGCCGCGGCAGTTATGGCGGCGCGGTTGGCTACTTGAATGGTCAAGGCGAAATGGACACTTGTATTGTCATTCGCTCAGCGTTTGTGAAAAACGGCACGGCTTATATTCAAGCGGGTGCAGGTGTAGTATATGACTCGGTTCCACAAGCTGAAGCTGATGAAACCCGCGCTAAGGCACAAGCGGTAATTGGTGCAGTAAAAGCAGCGCTACAAGAAGAAGCTGAAAGTATCAACGTTGCATTAAATGAAGGAGGCAACGCATGAATCAGCAAGTGACCACCCTATTTTTGCTCGACAATGTAGACTCATTTACCTACAACCTTGTGGACGAACTGCGCACCTTAAACCTAGACATTAAAGTCTATCGCAACACGGTTTCAGCAAATGCTCTGTTTGAAAGAATGCAGGAACAAGCAACGAAAGGCCCAGTGCTTCTTATGCTGTCGCCAGGCCCAGGTGCACCAAGTGAAGCTGGCTGTATGCCTGAGCTACTTAAAAAAGTACACGGCGTGTTCCCCGTAATTGGTATTTGTTTAGGCCATCAAGCTATTGTTGAGCATTACGGCGGCACCGTAGGTCGCGCCAGCCAAGTTATGCACGGCAAATCTTCTGCCATTACTCATTCTGAAGACGCTATGTTCAAAGGCTTACAGCAGCCCTTACATGTAGCACGCTACCACTCTTTAGTGGCACATTCATTGCCTGAAAACCTTACTGTTTGCGCATCTACAATAAACGATGACGGCAGTGAGGCCGTAATGGCAGTTTACAACAGCGAAGATCGCATGTTGGGTTTCCAATTTCACCCAGAATCTATTTTAACAGCCCACGGCAGTTTGCTGTTAAAGCAAAGTATTGACTATTTAACGTTACAGGGAGCGAACCATGCTTAACGCAGGCCCTCTACTAGAACAAATTATGTTGCGAGAATCACTGTCGCAAACCGAAGCATACAGCTTATTCAACAGCATCATGCACGGTGAGCAAAGCGAAGTGATGATTGCTTCAGTGCTGACTGCGCTGAAAATGAAAAAAGAATCACCCAGCGAAATTGCGGGTGCAGCGAGTGCCATGGTTGCCAATGCACTGCCCTTTCCCACACCTTCTTATGAGTTTGCAGATATCGTTGGTACAGGCGGAGATGGCCACAACACCATTAATATTTCCAGTGCAGCCGGTGTAGTTGCCGCATCTTGTGGCGTGAAGGTGGCGAAACACGGTAATCGCAGTGTATCGAGTAAGTCTGGCTCTGCTGATTTGTTTCGCCAGTTTGGTCTTAATTTGGAAATTAGCCCAGAAACATCCCGCAAGTGCTTAGATGAAGCAAATTTCACATTTCTTTTTGCACCGGTTTATCACGCCGGTATGCGCCACGCAGCCCCCGTGCGCGCTGCGATGAAGACCAGAACCTTATTTAATATACTGGGGCCGCTGGCAAACCCGGCGGGTCCAACTCATGGCGTTTTCGGCGTATACTCTCCTGAACTGCTTGAACCTTACGCAAAAACCCTTATGCTGCTTGGCCAACACCGCGCAATGATAGTGCATGGCGATGGCTTGGATGAACTGGCGCTTCACGGCGAATCAATGATTTACGACCTTGAGCATGGCGATATTCGCAAGCTTACCGTTACCGCCGAAGACTTCGGTTTACCTCATTATCCTCTTTCTGCGATTGAGGGCGGTGAACCTGAAGAAAACAGACAATTTGTTGAAGCAGCGCTAAACGGCGAAGGTAAAGAGGCGCACCGTGCCGCTATCGCCATGAACTGCGGGGCACTGTTGAAAGTAACCGGCAAAGCCTCAACCTTCAAAGAAGGGGCTGAAATGGCGATGAACGCTATGGCCGAAGGGTTACCCATGCAGTTATTAACGAAGGTTGCCAAAATTACTCAGGAGGTAAGCACGAATGGCTAATGTGCTTGAGAAAATTGTTGCAGACAAACGAGAAGAAGTGGCCGCACGCAAAGATGCACTGCCGCTGGAAAGCTTCAAGACGAATCTAGTTCCTTCCGAAAAGAGTTTATTTGCCGCACTTAGTGAGCCAAACGCAGGCTTTATCTTCGAATGCAAAAAAGCATCGCCTTCAAAAGGCCTTATTCGAGAGCATTTCGATTTAGACGAGATCTTAGCGGCTTACACGCCTTATGCTGCCGGTATTTCTGTGCTGACAGACGAGAAGTACTTCCAAGGTAAATTTGAGTACTTAGCTTATGTTACTGAGCGTGTTGCTCAGCCTGTGCTTAACAAAGATTTCTTCGTTGATACCTATCAAGTGTATCTAGCCCGTCACTATAATGCCGACGCAGTGCTATTAATGCTTAGTGTGCTAAATGATGACGAATATCGCGAGTTGGCAAGCGTTGCCAATGCTCTGTCATTAGACATTCTTACCGAAGTAAGTAATGAAGAAGAAATAGAGCGCGCTATTGCCCTTGAAGCCAACATCATTGGTATCAATAATCGCAACTTACGCGACCTTTCTACCGATTTAGCGACCACCGAACGCCTTGTGCCCATGCTTGAAAAAGCCACGCACGACTACGTGGTTATTTCAGAGTCGGGCATATACACACACCAAGACGTGCTTCGTTTAGCGCCTGTATCCCAAGGCTTTTTGGTGGGCAGTGCGTTAATGGCAGAGTCTGACCTACCGCGCGCTGTGAAAACGTTAGTGAATGGTGCAGTTAAAGTGTGCGGGCTTACCAACCCCGAACAAGCGCAAATGGCGTTTGATAAAGGCGCTAGCTTTGGCGGGCTTATCTTCGCTGAAAAATCGCCACGCTGTGTGAGCGAAGCACAGGCTTTGACTATAACGCAGAGCATTGACGGTGCTTTTGTTGGTGTGTTCGTTAATCACGACATTGATGAAGTGGCATCGCTCGCCGCCTCGCTCAACCTTTTTGCCGTGCAGCTTCACGGCAGCGAACATGACACCTACATTTCAGCGCTTGCTGCCAAGCTTCCAGAAGGTTGTGAAATTTGGAAAGTCGAAGGTGTTAAAGCAACCTCTTCTGGCGCACTACCAGACGCAGTGGACAGACACTTAAAAAATAGCCTTGTAAGCCGTGTTCTTCTGGATTGCCAAGTGGGTGATGCCAAAGGCGGTACAGGCGAAGCGTTCAACTGGCAGCTATTAACCGATATCGAAGCGAAGCATAAATTAGTGCTTGCTGGCGGTATTAACGCCCAGAATGTTGCAGAAGCTATTGCAACCGGCTGTGGTGCTATTGATGTGAATTCAGGCGTAGAAACCGCCCCCGGTGTGAAAAGCGAAGAAAAACTCGACGCGCTTTTTGCCATTTGCCGCCGTTACTAATTTAAATACAGGACAACGTAATGAACCAGTTAGATACAAAATTTGGTGAATTTGGTGGCATGTACGTGCCCGAGCTACTTATTCCAGCGCTAGACCAGCTGGAAAAAGCATTTTTGGATGCCAAGGACGACCCGACATTTAACGAAGAGTTTTTATCTCTGTTAAAAGACTACGCCGGTCGCCCAACGTCAATGACGTTAACTCGCAATCTGGTAAGTAACCCAAAGGTAAAGTTATACCTAAAGCGTGAAGACTTACTACACGGTGGTGCACACAAAACTAACCAGGTGTTGGGCCAAGCGCTACTTACCAAACGCATGGGTAAAAAAGAAGTGATCGCCGAAACAGGCGCAGGCCAACATGGTGTTGCAACCGCGTTAGCATGTGCATTGTTGGGGCTAAAAGCACGTATTTATATGGGTGCGAAAGATGTTGAGCGTCAAGCGCCAAACGTGTTCCGTATGAAGCTTATGGGCGCAGAGGTTATTCCTGTAAATGCCGGTTCTGGTACGCTTAAAGATGCCGTAAACGAAGCCATGCGCGACTGGTCGGCAAACTATGATAAAGCGCACTATTTGTTAGGCACAGCCGCGGGCCCACACCCGTTCCCGACTATTGTTCGTGAATATCACCGTATGATTGGTGAAGAAACTCGTGCACAAATTATGGAAAAAGAAGGTCGCTTACCTGACGCAGTAGTAGCATGTGTGGGCGGAGGCTCAAATGCTATCGGTATGTTTGCAGACTTTATTGATGAGCCATCTGTACGCCTAATTGGCGTTGAGCCTGCGGGTAAAGGTGTGCACACCAAAGAGCACGGCGCAACTATCGTGACGGGTACAAAAGGTATTCTTCACGGCGCTTACACCTTCATCATGCAAGACAAAGAAGGCCAGATTGAAGAGAGCTACTCAGTATCTGCTGGTCTCGACTACCCTGCTGTTGGCCCTCAGCATGCCTATCTTCACGACATTGGCCGAGCGGAATACGTGGCCGCTACCGACGAAGAAGCTCTGAACGCATTTCAATTGCTTGCAAGGAAAGAAGGTATTATTCCTGCCCTTGAATCGTCGCATGCCTTAGCGCACGCGCTTAATATGGCAGATGAAGCGGAAGAAGAAACCATCATCGTAGTTAACTTATCAGGTCGTGGCGACAAAGATTTAGCGCACGTTATCAATATTTTAGGGGACGATTTATAATGGATAGATATGCACAGATGTTTGCAGGCCTTGATGAAAAGAACCAAGGCGCTTTCGTACCTTTTGTAATGGTGGGTGACCCAGATTTAGCGCAATCTGAAGCCATTATTTGCCAGCTAGTAGAAAGCGGTGCAGACGCACTTGAGTTAGGTATACCTTACTCTGACCCCATCGCTGATGGCCCCACAATACAAGCTTCTGCCATTCGCGCGTTAAGTAATAAGGTGACGGTAGCAGATTGCTTGGGTGTTATTTCACGTGTTCGCGCAAAATATCCTAATGTGCCTATCGGCTTGCTTCTGTACAGCAACTTAGTAATGGCCCAAGGCATCGAAAATTTTTACAATAAAGCGCAAGAGGCAGGCGTTGACTCAATTTTGGTCGCTGACGTTCCTATTCGCGAAGCGGCACCTTTTCAAAAAGCAGCCGAAGCCACTGGCATTTCACAAATTCTGATTGCACCACCTAATGCTACTGACGAAACCATGGAAAAAATCGGGGAATACTCGAAAGGTTACACGTATTTGCTGGGTCGTGCGGGCGTTACTGGCGCAGAAACTGCCGCAAACGTGCCTGCTTCAGAGCTTATTGAGCGCTTGAACAAACACAAAGCAGCACCAGCATTGTTAGGTTTTGGTATTTCTACACCTGAACAGGTTAAATCTGCTATTGACGCAGGTGCCGCTGGCGCAATTTCAGGCTCGGCGACAGTGAATATTATCGCAGCCAATTTATCGGACAGTCACAAAATGCTAAGCGAGCTCGGCAGCTTTGTTGAAAGCATGAAATCCGCTACGGCAAAAGGATAAACGTATGCTATATATGATTTGTGCAACCGATGTGGCGGACAGTCTAGAAAAACGCCTAGCGGCGCGACCTGCTCACCTTGAACGCCTGAATGCATTAAAAGATGCGGGCCGTTTAGTTATGGCTGGCCCTTTCCCTGCTGTAGGTAGTCCAGACCCAGGTCCGGCCGGATTTACTGGCTCGCTAGTAGTCGCAGAGTTTGATTCACTAGAAGCTGCTCAAGCATGGGCAGAAGCCGACCCGTACATCGAAGCGGGTGTTTACGAAAGTGTTGTAGTTAAACCTTATAAAAAGGTTTTGCCTTAAATTTTAGCTAAACGCTACATAGTAAACAGCGATAAATAGCGAAAGCCCCTTAAGAGCGAATAGCTCCGGTTTTAAGGGGCTTTTTTGTTGCTTCAACAGTAACAAAGCTAACACTTATTCATTAAACTAGTGTGGACAGACACTCAATTGCTAGACTAATGAGGACACGCACTCGTAATTGTTTGCCAAGCTTCCTTTGGTTGATAATGGGCAGTCACTTAATAATCAGCCAACAACCGTAATAACCAATCCCTTGTGGACAGACACTCGCTCCTCTGAGTAAGTGTCCCAGCGCCTCAAAGCTTCGTCATAAAATTGGCCCATTATACTGCGTTTAAAGATCGACCTTTTCGTGTTCACCCATCTCTTCTGGCTTTACCGTTTTACCAGTAAGCATTTTAAACATGCCTTTGAGTGAAGGGTCTGCATCCCACACTTCTGCATCTATAAGTTCGAAGCGAAGCATTAATAAAGAAGGATCATCTTTACCTTTCTCGAACCATGCTTCTACTGGATTAGACCAGTATTTATCAATCACCTCTTTACGTGATTCAACAGTGAGGTTGCCTCGGATACAAGCAAATACATCATGACCTTTGGATGCAAAATGAACCATGGCTTTTCCACCTTTAGCAATGCGGTTGTCTCGACTAGTGTAAAACCAAAACTCGCTATCAGCGTCTTTATCAAGTTGGGCGTACATAGGCTCGGCATGCATATCCTCGCCTACCAGACTTACCATTACTTTTGGACTATCTGACATTGCTTTCCACATTGTTTTCTTAATATCGCTAGACATAGCTCCTCCTTGTTGAAAATAAGTGTCTGTCCGACGTTACTATTGAATGGGGTAGTTGAACTAAACGCCTTATTTTCATTTTATTGATTCATCTGAAGCTTATGCCTCGCACGTGGCATGCCAAAAAAATCAATATCATCCCGCTCAGCTGCCAAAAGAGTTATTGAGAAACGTAAGCTCTTCACTACACACTAGTTAGATACAGCTTTGGACACACACTCATACATCCATATGAGCGTTGAGAACTAATTTACAAAAACCGTGGACAGTCACTCGTTTGCACAATAAACATTGGTCCCCCTTAATAACAATCAACAAAGTGGACAGACACTTTTTCAAAATAAGAGTAAAGATTACTCAATATGACTTACTAACGAGAGCACTTAAATATATGCGCCACTTTGAAGCTTAGAAATAGACTTGTGGACAGACACTCTCATTTTGACTTCCGGCCTCTTAGCAACTAAGTGTCTGTCCACAATATTTGCTCTTTCGTAAATGCCATTTACTTAAGGCTTATATACAGCTTTTGCTCCGCAAGGTAGACTAAACCTAGTTCAGAATGGGTTCAGTTAACCAAGTTATACTTATCTGTAGTTTGGCCTGAGTGGGATAATAATTGTGAGGTTGTATGAAATTATCGCTTCGTGTTGCAGTAGTTTGTTTAGTGTTAGCTTTGTCTAACACAGCGCCAGCTTTGGCGTTTCAAGACTCTGGCGGCGATATATCAAAAAGCGAAGCTGCTGAGCGTGCTCGCGTTGCTGTAAATGGACGCGTCTTAAAAGTTGAACAGACCTCAAAAAACTACCGGGTAAAAGTACTTAAAAAGTCAGGGCGAGTAGTATCAGTAGATGTAGACAAACGCTCAGGCAAGGTAAAAACAAATAAAGATAAGGACTAACATGCGTATCCTCGTAGCCGAAGACGATAGCAGATTATTAACCCAGCTTGATGCGCTCCTTCAGCAAAATGGCTATAGCGTAGACCTCGCAGATAATGGTGAGCACGCGCTTTTTCTCATTAAAGAATATAGCTATGACCTGGCTATCGTCGACATCGGCATGCCAAAGCTAGACGGATTTGAGGTTATACGAAAAGCCCGTCAAGCTGATATTTCCTGCCCTATACTCATTTTAACTGCTAGAGATAGGTGGCAAGAGAAAGTGGAAGGCCTTGATGCCGGAGCCGATGACTACCTCACCAAACCCTTTCATAACGAAGAGTTACTTGCTCGAACAAAAGCACTAATTCGACGAGCTTCTGGACAAGCGAACCCAACCATTCAGTTCGGCCCTATCTCGCTGGATACCGTTAGTGAAGAACTATCGTTAAACGGTCAAGCTTTGGATCTAACAGCTTACGAATACAAAGTCATGGAGTACCTTATGCTTAATCCGCAAAAGGTCATCTCAAAAACAGAGCTAACCGAGCACATTTATGACCAAGATTTCGATTTAGATAGTAATGTCATAGAGGTTTTCGTGGGAAGACTGCGGAAAAAGCTGGACCCAACCGGTGAGTTAAAGCCAATCGAAACCCTTCGAGGTAGAGGCTATAGGATAAATAGAAGTTTATGAGGCAATTGTCGCTACGTCTTCGGAGTATCTTTCTAGCGATTGTTCTTCTAGCGTTATTTGCGCCGTTTACTGTTGTCATTTTAGACGAGGCATATACTGATAGCCTTACGCAAGCCAAGATGAGTGAGCTTAGGTTGATGAACTTAGGTCTGTTATCGGCTTTCGAGTTAGATGGCGACCTGCCCTATATGCCTGAAATTTTATACGAAGAGCAGTTAAACCTTCCGGGATCAGGTTATCTTGGCGTGATTGTGTTTCGAGACGAAGTAATTTGGCAGTCAGCCTCAGCTCTTGAATATACCTTTTCACCACCTGAGATAGACGTTGCAGTCGGTAACGAGTTATTTCTGGATTCTCATACACCTAAGTTTGAAGAAGATTCCCAGTTTTTTGTATATGCCTTCACAGCAGAATTTGCTTCAAGTAGAGACTTCGAGCCTGTTCGGTTTTATATATTTAACAATAAAGCACTTTTTGAAGCAGAGCGGAATACGTTCTTAGACACGACGTGGCAGTGGATTTTCACGCTCTGTATAGCGCTCCTAATTTTTATTATTATCGGGATTAGCCTAGTACTTCTTCCTGTTAGGAAGTTAATTGACGAAATTTCACAAGCCTCAAGTGGACATAAACGCCAGTTAGAATCACGCTATCCCGTTGAATTCGATTCCTTAAAACAATCCATTAATGGTTTGCTTCAAACTGAGGCCGCCCAAAGGGCGAGATATAAAAACAGTTTAGGAGACTTAGCACATAGTTTGAAAACGCCTTTGGCAGTAGCATCGGGCACTAGCGATTTACCTACTGGGGTAAACGAAGCATTACAGCAAATTGACCGAATCATTAAACGCCAGTTGAAAAGAGCGAGTGCTGGAAAATCTAGCTGGCAACAAGCTATCTATATACTACCCATTTTGCACAAGCTTGCCGATGCAATGGACAAGGTCTACCAAGATAAAGCCCTTACTATAGAGTTTGAACTGGATGAGGATACTCAGTTTAAAGGAGACGAGACCGACTTCATGGAACTATGTGGCAACCTTCTAGACAATGCATGCAAAGCAGCGACCAATAGAATTATCGTATCAGCGTCGAAGCGTGCTGGTTGGCTAACAATTAAAGTAGAAGACGACGGCCCTGGTATTCCTGACGACAAAAAGGTGCTTTTGTTAGAGCGAGGAACTCGACTTGATACCTATACAGAAGGCCACGGAATAGGCATGGCGTTGGCGGCCGATTTAGTTTCAATCTACGAAGGCAGAATGCTCATCGAGGACAGTTCGCTTGGCGGTGCACGTATCGTTATTCAATTTCCCAATCACGAATAGTGCTTTAAAAAGTACAACGAAGTTTGTGCATGACCGTTAAATCCTTGAGCTTTCAATTGCTCAAATATGAGAGTGAACAGACACTTGAGTTCCTACAAAAGTTGGGGCGTATGGAAAGCGGACACACACTTAATCTTGCACAAAAGTTTGGGGGGACTGACACATTCTCAATTGACTGTTTAGCTAGAGACCAATGAGAGTTTTTTTTAAATCGATTGAGTGTCTGTCCACTATCGACTTTCAAACAGGTGTCTGTCCACTTTCTACTTCCACTAAGTTACGACGCAGACTTCTCACCTTCACTCGATAACAGCACTGCAAGCCACTTGCTCTCCTCGCGAGACTCTAGAGCTATTTTTACCACCATGGTTAACGGAACTGATAGCAACATTCCAACGGTGCCTAGCAGCCACCCCCAAAATATTAACGAAAGGAATACTACGAGCGTAGAGAGCCCCATGCCCTTACCCATCAATCGAGGTTCCACTATATTACCCATGATGGTATTAACAAGCACAAAGCCAAGCGCTGCGAAACCTGCCGAGGCAGGGCCAAGTTGAACAAAGGCTATCAATACTGCGGGCACAGCAGCGATAATTGAGCCAATGTTAGGAATAAAGTTGAGCATGAAAGCCAACACAGCCCAAAGCATGAAATGATCTACTCCCATCACATACAGCCAAATACCAATAATCAGACCTGTTCCTAAACTGACCACAGTTTTTATCGCTAAGTAACTGTTCACAGAACGAATAAATCTGTCGATATGCTTTAGTTTCATTCCAGGATCGGCAAGGGCAATATGCAACCGGCGTGGAATACTGTCTGCTTCAAAAAGCATAAAAATGACAGTAAGAAGAATAAGGAAAAGGTTTGAAAGTACGCCGCCCATTCCGCTGATGAAATTTGTTGCTACAGACATAGCCGTTGCTGGATCAAGGTGCGAAGCGATTAACTCTCTATTGATGTGAATATTAAATTCAGCCAATTTGGACACAACCCAGGCAAACTCTGTATCAAGCTTACTTCTATATTCTGGCAAATTTTCTCGAAACTCGGTCATAGACTGGCCAACTAAGCCAGCTAAAAGAAAACCAAAAACAACGATAAGCAGTATAACAAAAGTTATAGAGAGCCATTTAGGCACGCCAAATTTCGAAGTCCAACGTATTATTGGGCTACACGCGATCGCTATAAAAATAGAGAGAAAAAACGGTACCATGATCGTACTGGCGGCTTTAATACCAGCCATTACCACTACTAAACATGCTAAAACGATTAAAATTTTTGCTGTTGGCGAGCGTAGTTCCATTGACATTTTGTGCTACATTCCTGACTGAAACGACAACACTTTACAACGACTTATAAACAACTACAAACAAGAGACTTCAATGAACTTTAATCTTGCCACTATTAAAATTAAAAACCTAAGACTACGCACATACATTGGCATCAATGAAGATGAAATAAAAAACAAGCAGGACGTTGTTGTTAACGTGAAAATTGATTACGACGCTGAAAAAGCGACGAACACCGACGATATGAGTGATGCGCTTAACTATAAAACGATTACAAAGGCAATCATCAAGCTTGTAGAAGACAACCGTTTTTCTCTTCTGGAAAAACTTACCGCCGATGTGCTAAGCATTGCCGCAGAACATTCTTCGGTGCGCTACGCTGAGGTTGAGGTCGATAAGCCACATGCCCTTAGATTTTCTGATTCCGTGTCCCTGACACTATCTTGCAATAAGACGGGATAAGGTCATACCTCGAGGAGCTAATTGTGAACATTCTTTTGACCGGTGGAACAGGGCTGATAGGAAGCGAATTTATTCGTCAATATTCTCGAGAACATGAATTTACGGTGATTTCTCGCGACTTTACAAAAGCAAAGAGCAAATTGGGGGATAACGTCAAAATCGTCGAGAACGTTTCTTCGATAGAAAATTTTGAAAGTTTCGACGCAGTAATTAATTTAGCTGGTGAGCCTATCGCCGATAAGCGCTGGACAGACACTCAAAAGAAAATAATTTGCAATAGCCGCTGGGACATCACTTCTGAGCTAGTCTCAAAAATAAATAGTTGTGATGGGCCTCCGCCTGTTTTCTTATCGGGCTCCGCGATTGGTTACTACGGCAATCAAGGAGACAAGCTTGTAACTGAAGAAACTCCTCCTCATAACGAGTTCACCCATGAACTGTGCGCTAAATGGGAGACTATTGCCCAAAGTGTAGATCAAGCTAAGACACGTGTCGTAACGCTTCGAACTGGTGTAGTTCTCACCGAAAAAGGCGGAGCGTTAGGGAAAATGGCACTACCGTTTAAATTGGGGGCCGGAGGTACACTTGGGAGTGGTAGTCAGTATTTGGCCTGGATCCACTTACAAGATATGGTGCGTGCTATCTCGTTCTTGCTCGAGAATAGTGCATGTTCTGGTGCATTTAATTTAACGGCACCGGAACCAGTGACGAACAAGGAGTTCTCTAAAGCGCTCGCAAAATCACTTAACCGACCTTGCCTGTTCAATGTCCCGGGCTTTGTTATGAAAGTAGCCATGGGCGAATCATCGACGATGATACTTGAAGGGCAAAGAGTCATTCCTCAAAAGCTCACTACCGCCGGTTTCAGTTTTGACTTCCCTTCTATCGACGAAGCGCTAAGAGAAATATATCGCGCATAGTTGAATTACTGAAATTCGTTATGTGCCTTGTGTATGTGCCTTGTGGACAGTCACTTGAATTGCTAAGCAAGTGTGTGTCCACATTTATTGCACAACATTATCGCGAGGCACTTTGCTTAGTTACAAACCTCAAAAACATCTATTTACTATCAAACCAGAGCACTTCTCAAACTCTTCGCGAAAACCATTCTTTTGTAATTAGTGAACTTTGCTGTGAAATGCACAGTGGACAGACACTCATTTGAATTGAGTGACTGTCCACTGCCCTTAATCTAAACGGCACTTGACCGAGCGTCTGTCCGTTTTGTATTAAAGCGCATTTTAAACTAACGCAACAATACCTAAACCATATTCCGCAGCATCTGACTGGTATTAAGTGTAAGCAAACGCCAGCATCCAAACGCACCTAATATGCCTACAACGACAGCGCCAACGCTTGGCGCTATTGCCCAGTATTCTGGGTGTAAGCTTGCTTCCATTTGGAATACAGAGGTTTGAAGTAAATAAAGGCTCAACTCATTGGCCATTGCTGCCATAAAGCCTGCTACTACACCAATGATAACAAACTCAAAAATAACACTTTTTCTTATCAACGCCCCCTTTGCACCTAGCGTCCGAAGTATGGCTATTTCCTGTCTGCGTTCATCCATACTCGCCTGTACTTGTGCAATCAATACCAGACTGCCCGCTAACAATACCAGCACCAAAATAAATTCAACGGCAACAGACACCTGATCCACAATCTCTCGCAACTGATTAATTCGAGCATCAACGTCGAACATAGTTATTGATGCAAACGGTTTAAGTAGGTTAGTTAACTCTGCCTTTCTCTCGGTAGGAAGGTAGAAACTAGTAATATAAGTTGGGCTAAATGCGGCCATTGCCTCAGGGTGAATAACGAAGAAAAAGTTAGGCTGCATAGTCTGCCAATTCACAGTACGAATACTCGTTACTTTCGTTTCGACAATCTCGCTTCCCACATTAAAAGTAAGCCGATCGCCCATTTTAATATTCAACCTTTCTGCAACGCCTTCTTCAACGGAAACCGGGAACCATCCTTCGCTGTATTGCTTATTCTCATCGCCATGCCAGTTCCCGTCAATGACCTCGTTTTCTTTTTGAAGCGTGTTGCTCCAAGTTAGGTTTGCTTCTCTGCCTAAACCTCTTCGGCCTTCTCGATTCGGCTCATCTTCTTTAGAAACCTCGGTGTTTACCCCTTCTCCATTTACCGAAACAAATCGGCCTCGAATGACAGGATAAAACTCTTCAATTTTTAAGCCATTGTCAGCGAAGTGTCTGTCCAATTCTGGTTGGATGTCTGGCGTAATGTTAATTAAGAAATAATTGGGTGTACCTTCTGGCAATTGCGAGCGCCATTGTGAAACCATATCGTTGCGCATTACCAGCACCACTAAAAGCAACATAATGGTGACGGAAAAGCTAATAAGCTGCACGCTGTTGTCCATTGCACGTCGCTTAATACGTGCCCATGCCAACTGCCACGCCCCCATTCTTCCACTGCCCAGCTTGCGACCTACTGCAATTAAGATATACGTAGCACCAAGTAATCCGAGCACCAACGCAGCGCCGGAAACGAAAAGAATAGCGCTAATTTTTAAATCGCGGCTATACATCCACATCAATAAAAATATCGCACCACCTGATGCCACGAACTGAATGCTTCTGGAACGTAAATTCGCTGATATGTCCTTTCTTAATACGCGAAGCGGGGGAACTGAAAATAGCTGCAAAAGCGGATATAAGGAAAAGAGCAATGCACACGTAGCGCCTGTAGCAACGGCGATTAAAAGCGGCCGCCAATGCCACACGTCAAGAGATACATCCACTCTGTCCGCTACAAGTGAAACCACCACTTGCTGACCGATAAAACCTATAACGAGGCCAATAAAAATACCAAGCCCAGTGATAAATAAAATTTGGAACAAATAGACTTTTCGAATGGTGCTGCTTGTTGCCCCCAAGGTCTTCATTATTGCTACGGGATCAAAGTGACGTTGAGCATAACGCTGAGCTGCAACGGCAATGGAAACGGCCGCTAATACTATTGCCAACAAACTCGCTAACAGAAAATAGCGCTCAGCACTTGCGACAGAACGCCCTATCGCTGACTCGTCATCTTCGACTGTCCGCCACGAATGTAGGTCATCATTTAATTGGGGTAATAACCAGGTATTGAAACTTTCTATATCACCCGCATCACCGGCAAAAAAGCCCACATAACGAGCGCGACTCCCTGGTCCGGTTATCGCAGTTTTTTCCAAGTCGTTTAAGTTAATTAGCGCAATAGGGTCAGTATTAAACACGCTAAAGCCAGCATCGGGAATATCTACCAATACATGGGTGACGGTAAAAGTTCCATCACCAATTTCGATACTATCGCCAATAGAAAGCCCCAAGCTCTGAAAAAGCCGAGACTGTACCCATGCTTCCCCAGACTGAGGTAATTCTGCAGTTTTGCGTTTTTCTCCAAAAGGCTGGTCGGTAATATTGACTGTCCCTTTCAGTGGATAAGCGTCATTCACAGCTCGTAAATCAACAAGCGACATCTCGTCCCCTTTAAATACCATTGAACGTGTTGCCACCTGCTTTGCAGTCTCAAGGCCCTCTTCTTGGGCTCTAGCCAACCATTCCTCATTTATAGGATCGTCTGAGCGAAGTTGAGCATCTGCTGCAATGAATTCCGCAGAACGAGACTTGAGCGCTCCCTGTAAACGCTCACTGAAAAGTGACAGCGACAAAACGGCTGCCACAGATAGCACAATGGCCAGCAATATGATGGTCAGTTCACCACGTCTAGCCTCATGCTTGAAAAGCCGCCAAGCTAAATTAAAAGACGTCGACATCTAAACCGCCTCTTTCTTATTCATTGTGTTCGCGCCAGTTGTTTCAACTAATTCGCCAGCATTCATAGTGAGTTGCCTGTCACAATGTTCCGCAAGCTCGTTATCATGAGTTACGAGTACGAGAGTTGTGCCTTTTTCTCTATTCATCTCGAACAACAGCGCTTCGATTTTTTCACTATTTTTGGCGTCAAGATTGCCGGTAGGCTCATCGGCGAAAAGTATTTTGGGAGAGGTAATAAATGCTCGCGCTATGGCAACGCGCTGTTGCTCGCCCCCCGACAACTGATTAGGGAAGTGATGTGCGCGATGTTTCAATCCGACCTGCTCTAGAATATCCAAAGCTAGTGCCTTTGGGTTATCAAGCCCTGCAATTTCTGCCGGTAGCATCACGTTTTCCAAGGCTGTTAAGCTTTGAACTAACATAAAGCTTTGGAAAATGAAGCCTACTTTATTTCCTCTTAAAATTGCGCGCTCTTCTTCATTCATGCTGTGAAGAGCTTCGCCATCTAAGAAAATTTCCCCTTCTGTAACTTGGTCAAGCCCTGCCAACAAGCCCAAAAGGGTTGACTTACCCGAGCCTGACGCGCCAATAATGGCAACGGACTCACCAGACTTGACTTCAAAAGAAATAGGACGAAGGATCTGCAGTGAACCTTCACTCGTATCCACTACTTTGGTTACAGCATTAGCTTTTATCATAAGAGGTCATCAATTCGTGTTTGTTAAATTTCGTTATTTGTTC
Organism: Alteromonas sp. CyTr2; assembly: GCF_947311905.1. Classification (NCBI taxonomy): domain Bacteria; kingdom Pseudomonadati; phylum Pseudomonadota; class Gammaproteobacteria; order Alteromonadales; family Alteromonadaceae; genus Alteromonas; species Alteromonas sp. CyTr2. Next base: position 92,859 of record NZ_CAMZMZ010000003.1, read on the forward strand.
GCTTTTTTACTTATTCTTTTAATACCCTTTCAAGCGCTATCAGATCAAGCTGAGCAGAGCGACACAAGCGAAAATGCGGTTTTACTTATCTTAGGTGACAGTTTATCCGCGGCCTATGGATTACAGCAACATGAGGGTTGGGTCAGTTTGTTACAAAAGATGTGGCAAGACGACAACATTCCGATTGATATTGTAAATGCTGCGGTAAGCGGAGAGACCACTGACGGTGGTTTAGCGCGATTTCCTCGTTTATTAGAGCAACACAATCCTACCCATGTATTGATTGAACTGGGTGGTAATGACGGCCTTCAGGGGCACAATATCGGTAAGATTAAGGATAATTTAGACTCTCTGGTAACCGTTGCGAAGGAGAGTAATGCCGTAGTGTTTCTGCAAGAAATGCAAATTCCTTCTAATTATGGCAAGCGCTATACGCAGATGTTTACTCAAAACTTCAATAAAGTAGCGGAAGCTCAGGACGTTCAAAAAATTCCATTTTTCCTTCAAGAAATAGCGCTAAATAAGGACTTAATGCAAAACGATGGTATTCATCCCAATGCTGAGGCACAGCCTTTGATCGCTAATTTTATGGACAGACACTTAAGAAGTTTAATTCTTATCGCTCAATAATTGTGCTAATCTTATCAAGTGATTTTTTAAATGCGAGGTTTGTTTATGGACGTTTCTTCTGTTAATTCGTCTCCTGTTTCCACTGTCTTAGAATCGCCACAGCGACCTACTCAACAGGTTGAGCCCCGTAATGTGCAAGAAAGTCGCGAGACTCAGCCCCAGAGCACACAGCAGACCTCAAGCGCTAACGATGGGCGTGTGGGTTCTAGGGTTGACGTGTTTGTATAACTTGCCCTTTAAATTAAATTGTTAGGGACAGACACCCGGTGAATAAGGGTGTCTGTCCTTTTTCTTTTGGGTCAAATTGACCTAACGATTGACGTCTATCCGTTATGAAATTCGAGTGTCTGTCCACGATTGTCAGTTCTGAGATTTGATCGAAAGAGCACTCAGCAAAAATAACCGTCCCTAAAACTGTCCCAAAGACCACTTAAAATTGACGCCGTAAATCTCATAATGTTACTAAATAACTATGGGATACGGATATGCCTCTACCTCGTTACAAGCAAATAAACACCGATGTCACGCCTTATTACCACTGCATTTCTCGCTGTGTGAGGCAATCTTACCTTTGTGGTCGCGATGCTCGCACTGGCATTAACTACGAGCATAGAAGGAAGTGGATTCAAGACAGGCTCCATAAGCTTTCTCAAGCTTTTGCCATCGACTTATGCGCCTACGCTGTTATGCACAATCACATTCATGTGGTCTTGCATATAGCAAAAGGCAGAGCTGAAGGCTGGACGATGGATGAGGTCTTGCTTCGGTGGAGGATGTTCTATAAATGCCCGCCCGTAGTGCAGCGATATTTAGAAAATTTTGATTCTGTAACGTTGGATGAGCTAGCAGAATTAAAATCACTATCTGTTATATATCGAGAGCGACTTCAAAGCATCAGCTGGTTTATGCGTATGCTCAATGAATATATTGCTCGAAGAGCTAACAAAGAAGATGAATGTAAGGGCTATTTCTGGGAAAGAAGGTTTAGGTCACAAGCTATACTCGATGAGAAAGCACTGGCCAGTGTAATGGCTTACGTCGATTTAAATCCCATTCGAGCAAAAATAGCGACGACGCTAAGCAACTCTCACCATACTAGTATCCAATATCGGTTGAATGCCAAATGCTCGAATAAAACGCCTAAGTTTTTGATGCCCTTTAGCGATAGTCACCACAAGAACACCGTGCCGTTGCCCTTCGCATTTACCGATTATTTGCAGCTTATCACTGATACGATGAATGCAGAGAGTAATAACGATACCTGCAAAGTCCCAAAGCTTCCCAACCGCTTGCTAAGTAAGCTTGGAATGACAAAAGAGAACTGGCAGCTAGTAACTAGTAATTTTGAAACACTTTTTACTGGGCCTGTCGGTTGCCCCGAGATGATGGAGAATTTCGCCAAATGCTGCCAAAGGGCATGTCGCCCAAACGTTGCAAATGCTCAAAGGTATCTGTCGTGAACCTCTAACACTATTGCAAAAGTACTTGGCTAAATACCGGCTTGGCGTGCAAGCACATCAACAATGTCCTGAGATTTCGTTAGGCGCCTTATGTCATTGAACAGAACTTCAGCTTCAGGGTATTGTCTTTTCAGATAGCCGCACCATTGCTTAATTCGGTTGGGGTAATATTTGCCCTTATCACCAAAAATTTCGTAGCCAGAGTACTGAATCAGCAAAGCAGCCAGTTCAGACCATGGCATAGGTGCTACACCCTCTTTAATACTCAGCGCCAAATTAGGCATTGCCAATGCACCTCGTCCAATCATAAGGTTGGTACACTCTGATTGGCTCTGACATCGCTTAGCGTCTTCAGCGTTCCAAATTTCACCATTTGCAACAAGTGGAATATCGGTGTGTTGCTTTATCTTCGCTATCCAGTCCCAATAAGCCGGTGGTTTATATCCCTCCGTTTTGGTCCGCGCATGAACAACGAGCTCAGAAGCGCCCGCTTCAGTGATAGCTATAGCATTCTCGATAGCTAAAGATTTGTCTTCAAAACCTAGTCTGATTTTGGCTGAAACTGGGATTTCTGCAGGAACAGCGTCCCTTACAGCTTTCACAATGTCATAAAGGGTTTGGGTTTCTTTCAACAAAACCGCCCCGCCCTTACTTTTATTAACTGTTTTGGCAGGGCAACCAAAATTTAGGTCAACACCAGGAGAGCCCAGCTCTATCGCTGTTTGTGCATTCTCTGCAAGCCACTGTGGATGTTGTCCTAATAATTGAACTCGGACAGGCACACCTGCCGGAGTTTTGCCGCCATTGTGAAGCTCAGGGCAAAGTCTATAAAACGTTTTCTTTGGTAACTTTTGATCGACCACTCTTACAAATTCAGTAACGCACTGATCGAAACCACCCACGCGAGTGAGCATATCTCTCATTAAGTGGTCGACAACGCCCTCCATAGGGGCAAGCATTACTTTCATTGCAAACGTCTCAGATTAATAGAACATAAAATTGGCGCGGGAGTTTAGCAAAAAGCACTTATATCAGCCAGGCTTTGATGCTTAGTTTTTCAACTTCTGTGACTGTCTATTTAAGGTGGTTTTAAATTGCAACTGTTTAAATTTAGTAAGTGTCTGTCCTCTAGACACTTTACTTCATGTGGGAGTGATGCAGGCTTCTAATTCTATACGAATAGAAAAACTTGTGTGTCTGTCCGTTTGTAGAGAAATTTTGATAGAAATTCGCACTTAGCCTATTTACGAGGCTGTAACTGGGTAGCGGCTTCCTTTTCTAAATTTTCAAGGCGAGTGAATACGCCCTTCTTTTGATTATCGGTGTATGTCCGCCAATTAATGATTTCTTCAATCGTACGTTTACACCCAATGCAAATGTCTTCTTCGGTTAATTTGCACAAGGCTACACAGGGGGAAATTAAGTTCATAAAGCTTCTGTTTTATCCAGACCGTCTTTTTTACTCTTTACTCGCGAAGCTGCGATAGCTGCCATTGTAGTTTCTGATAGCTCTTTATTGGACCACAAACAGACATGACAACCAAAGCGCGATTCAAGATATGAGGAAAACTCAGTGTCTGTCCCACAGTCATACCTCACTAAATTTTGCTTTTTACCGTCGTAAATAACCGCAGAATAAGTAAACACAAAGAGCCTCCTAAAAAAGAGGCTCAAATATACATCTAGACGTCTAAACGTTCAAGCGTCTAATTTAAATAATCGAGTGCAGCGCAAATTGCGGCCACCTGAGCATCATTGCAATTCTCGGGTGTCGCATTATCGCTATCGGGATAGACTTCTGTGGTTGTGACGTACTTAGCATCTGTCATACCTCCACAAAGGTACAACGACTTCTTGTCATAGCAAATTACACCTTCACTCACCACATCTGCACCTATAATCTTTCCGTTTTCATCGGCCGGTGCGATATGCGTTACTTTTTTCACAGCCTCAATAACTGCTTTTTGAAACTCTATTTGGGGGCTTGGAGTATTAGCAACCGTATAGAAACCATCTGGAATGTTCCAGTTATCATGGCTCACCCCATCCCGTGCAGCTAGTGCTGGTCTAAACTCACTATTGTCCGTGTCTGTCGTTTCGTGCAAATCAATATGAAGCGTAAGAGATAACGCTAAATCAGATACTAATTGCATAAGCTGAGCAGACTCAGGTGCAGGAGAATCACTGAAAAACGAGCGATTCGGATCTAATGCCATTGGGTTCCATCGATTTATCGACTCGTATCCCCAGGGACTTACACATGGCACCACAACTATATTTACTTGCTCCGCGTACTGAGCCAACTTGGTTTCAATAAATTGAAGCGCTCCTTGCACACCGCTGGTTTCGTAACCATGAACTCCGCCCGTAACGAGTGCAGACGGCTTTTCAGCGTCAAAACTCTTGGGAGTGACAACATATAGTGGGTAACGCGCTGTATCATAAGGAAGTGCGCCATACTGCTTTAACTCAAAGCCTTCAGGGATAATGTTGAAGAGTTTATTAAGTACTTCTTCCTGATAGCTTCTTTTCACAGTCTGCTGTGCTTTCCATTGGGCTTTTTCTTCTTCGCCCCACGGCTCACCAGGAGTTCCAATTGGATAATTCTGCATATAACACCTCTTTTGTATTTTTTAGATCATAACAGTTCAACAAGCTCACGTATCTATCACACAAAAGTTTCTTAAAGGGTTGTGACATGAGTTCTTTACGCATTGAACCTCTGAAAAGTACTTGCGCGAAGGTGTTGACGCCTCTTTTGTAAGAATTGCAAATTCCGATGAAAATGATCGGTGTATGTCTAGGTAGATGGTTTAAAGAGGGAAAGAAGAGTGTCTGTCCACTGAAGCTTTCTTAAGATGGCTTTGCATTTATTTGCTTACAGATTTAATTGCAGTGTCTGTCCACAAAGTTTTAAGCCAGAAACAAAAAAACCAGCCGAATGGCTGGTTTTTTCGATATGGCGTCCCCTAGGGGATTCGAACCCCTGTTACCGCCGTGAAAGGGCGGTGTCCTAGGCCTCTAGACGAAGGGGACTGAAATCTTCTTTCAAAAGCACCGCTTTCGAGATTTTCAGTAAGGCAAAGTGAGCTAGCGAACTGAGCGACTTTTCCTTACCGAAACTTTCAGTCAGAAGTTGAATAATCAACTCCAGCCTATTTCACAGTTTTAATCGACTGTGACGCGATAAAATGGCGTCCCCTAGGGGATTCGAACCCCTGTTACCGCCGTGAAAGGGCGGTGTCCTAGGCCTCTAGACGAAGGGGACTGAAAATTTTCTTTCGAAAGTAACGCTTTCGAGATTTTCAGTTAGGAAAAGTGAGTCAGCGAACTGAGCGACCTTACCCTACCGAAACTTTCAGTCAGAAGTTGAATAATCAACTCCAGCCTATTTCACAGTTTTAATCGACTGCGACGCGATAAAATGGCGTCCCCTAGGGGATTCGAACCCCTGTTACCGCCGTGAAAGGGCGGTGTCCTAGGCCTCTAGACGAAGGGGACTGAAAATCTTCTGTCGAAAGCACCGCTTTCGAGATTTTCAGTAAGGCGAAGTGAGCCAGCGAACTGAGCGACCTTTCCTTACCGAAACTTTCAGTCAGAAGTTGATTAATCAACTCCAGCCTATTTCACAGTTTTAATCGACTGTGACGCGATAAAATGGCGTCCCCTAGGGGATTCGAACCCCTGTTACCGCCGTGAAAGGGCGGTGTCCTAGGCCTCTAGACGAAGGGGACTGAATTCTTTCTTCGAAACTAAGTTTTCGAATTTTCAGTCCGAAGCTGCGTTAACAACTTCAGCCTATATCAAACCACATCTCAATGTGACTTGGTGGAGCCAGGCGGGATCGAACCGCCGACCTCCTGCATGCCATGCAGGCGCTCTCCCAGCTGAGCTATGGCCCCATCATGGTACCAGTCATTTTGTGTGACTGTTCCGTGACAGCGGGGCGCATTCTAGGCATCCCCCCCTGTCATGTCAACGCTTTTTTTATGAATTTTCTCTGTTTGCTATAAAAGTAAGCGCTTTGTCGATTCTCTCGCCAATTTTCTCTTTTGAGATAAGATTCAACGTGATATCTAACGACGGTGAATTACCACCACCTGTCACAGCTACACGTAGCGGCATACCTACTTTCCCCATGCCCACTTCCAATTCTTCGGCTGTACTATTTATAGCAGCCTGAATATTTTCTGGGTTCCACTCTTCAATTGCCATTAATTTATCTTTAGCAAGCTCTAATGGGCCGCGAGCTACTGGGCGAAGGTGTTTTTTTGCTGCGTTCGCATCAAAATCTTCATAGTCTTGATAAAAGTACGTAGAAATCTCAGCTAACTCTTTTAGCGTTTTTACTCTATCGGCCTGAATAGCAATTATAGATTCAAGCGCTGGGCCTGTCGTTAAATCAACATTCAACTCTTCAAAGTGCCATTTAGCGTGTGACGCAACTTCACTTGCTGGTAATGTCTTAATGTAGTGTTGATTCAACCAGATTAGCTTTTCTGTGTTAAATGCCGATGCAGATTGCCCAATGGCATCTAAACTGAATTTCTCAATCATTTCATCAACTGAGAAAATTTCTTGGTCGCCGTGAGACCACCCCAACCTAACAAGGTAATTAAGCACAGCTTGCGGTAGGAAACCATCATCGCGATATTGCATCACGCTTACAGCGCCATGACGCTTAGATAACTTCTTGCCGTCATCACCCAAAATCATAGAAACGTGAGCATATTCTGGAACAGGTGCACCAAGCGCTTCAAGAATATTGATTTGACGTGGCGTGTTATTAATATGGTCTTCACCACGAACTACGTGAGTAATACCCATGTCCCAATCATCAACAACTACACAGAAGTTATATGTAGGGGTACCGTCAGAGCGCTGAATAATAAGATCGTCTAGCTCAGTATTGCTAATCTCGATTTTTCCACGCACGTGATCATTTATCACCACTTTACCTTCTAGAGGGTTTTTGAAGCGGATAACAAAAGGCTGACCTTCTGGATGATCAGTTCTGTCTCTCCACGTACCTGGGTAGCGAGGCTTCTCACCACGTTCTTTTTGCGCTTCACGAATCGCATCTAACTCTTCAGAGCTCATAAAGCATTTATACGCTTTACCTTCATCCAAAAGCTGCTGAATAAGTTCTTTATATCTATCGAACCGCTCAGTCTGATAGATTGGCCCCGTATCCCACGTTAAACCTAACCATTGCATTCCGTCTAGAATGGCCTGCTTTGCTTCTTCAGTTGAACGCTCGATATCTGTATCTTCAATACGAAGAACAAACTCGCCGCCTTTGCTTTTAGCAAGAAGCCAAGAATAAAGCGCAGTTCGTGCGCCGCCAACGTGAAGATAGCCTGTTGGGCTGGGTGCAAATCGTGTAACAACCGACATGGTCACTCTCTATTGTTAATGTATTTCTAAAGTTGGGCGCATTCTACCAGTGTAAGCGCGACTTCAAAAGTAAGATAAGAATAGAAGGAAAAAGAAATCTTTTGAAGTAGTTTAGATGGTACGAAGAAAGTGAGCTATAAAGTGGACAGACACTTATTGTTGAAGCCCACTTTTTCAAAATTCATTTCTTGCTGAAGTGGACACACACTCAGATAAGTCCAACGATCAGAGAGTGACTGAACCGATAATAGATTCAAAAAAGTAAGTGGGTGTCCGAAAAGACCAGGTACTTTGAATAAGAAGATACTGCACGCACTTTATCAGGTTTACGTGAGTGTCTGTCCTTTCTCCTTCTCTCCTTTGTTTTTTCGTTGCGTGTTTTATAAGTAACTGTCCACTTGGTAATTCAATTGATACTTCAAGAATAAAGTAAGCACCACTTTTATTTGGTTAGTTTTACTAGCGTTAAGCTACGAAAAAATAAGTGGGTGTCCATTGTGCTCCATTGTGCGCTTGCACTTTGTCCTTGTTTGCCACTTCTTCTTTTAAAAAATGAGTGTGTGTCCATTGTGCGAAGCCCCATTGTGCGAGGCCAATTTAATTATATGTTTGTGGTAAATAAGTGACTGTCCACTTCAATTCCAGCCAACCTCTATTTCAACTCTTAGTAAGAAGCGAGTGTCTGTCCACCCAAGCTCCAGCTTTTTCGTGTAAACCCACGCTGCAGTTTTTGTCTATCGATGGATTAAAAACGCGATTAAAAACGCTGTTCTTTTCATCAATTTAGTTAAGATGCAGCCAGAGTGTCTAAAATTCGGGCACACAGTCATTTTTCTTTAATTTTATTGTTGACACTAACGGAACCGACTCTATAATACCGCCCCACTTGCTTAGGCAAGCTTTAAAGAAATATGGACGCTTAGCTCAGTTGGGAGAGCATCGCCCTTACAAGGCGAGGGTCACTGGTTCAAGCCCAGTAGCGTCCACCACTTCTTCACCGTGGTTAAATAGTGAAATCAAAAATATGGACGCTTAGCTCAGTTGGGAGAGCATCGCCCTTACAAGGCGAGGGTCACTGGTTCAAGCCCAGTAGCGTCCACCACATCCTCACCGTGGTTAAATAGTGAAATCAAAAATATGGACGCTTAGCTCAGTTGGGAGAGCATCGCCCTTACAAGGCGAGGGTCACTGGTTCAAGCCCAGTAGCGTCCACCACTTCCTCACCGTGGTTAAACAGTGAAATCAAAAATACGGACGCTTAGCTCAGTTGGGAGAGCATCGCCCTTACAAGGCGAGGGTCACTGGTTCAAGCCCAGTAGCGTCCACCATCCCTCTCAATATATCAATCTTTACAAACACAACAATCTAACTATGTCTTAGTCGTTGTCACGTTAAAGCATTTTGGCTACTCCTACACCAAATCCAGCAATCATTATCAATAACCAGTACTGAAATTCAGCTACGAGCAGCTTCCATTATGCGATAGTCTCCATAAAGAACTATACTTAAGGTGTACTTACCGTGATATGGTAAGAAAAATAAGGGTTCTCATGTTTCAGAGGCTACTAATTGATGAAACTACACTTAGCTAGAAATACTAAGTTGTTAATTGCTGAAAACCAGGTGCTGGCGAAAAGCCATATGCACTATGCACTTGAGCAGTTAGGTTTCAAGAACATGAACTATGTTGATAGGCCCTCTCATGCCCTTTCCGCACTGCAAGAACATGATTATGACGCCATTATCTGCTCTTATAATTTGCGCTCTGAACAAGGCGGTTATTTTTTACTTGAGCAACTAAACGAAACTCAATCACTACCCCTCACCAGCGCATTCATCTTCACCAGTGCAGATACCTCAGCAGAAGTCGTACACGCCATCATAGAGTTACAGCCGGATGAGTTTATCGCTAAGCCCTTTTCGGTTAACGAGTTAGACAGGCGACTTTCCAGGGTTTTATCAAGGAAAAAAGCGCTAAAGAATATCTATTCATTCATGGATAAAAAGGACTACGAAAAAGCCCTGGCCGAGGTTGAGTTCTTTCTATTGCAGCCTGAGCAAGCCGAACACTTTCCGCTAGCGATGAAGATTAAAGGCGATTTGTTGATTATCACAGAAAGGTTTCAAGAAGCCGTAGCCTTCTTTGAATCGATAATTAACGTTCAAGATTTTAGCTGGGCAAAAATGGGGATCGCGAAGAGTCTGTTGGCGCTCAATGAATTGGACGATGCCGAAAGAGAAGTTATCCAGTTAGCAATGCGACCTGACTCTGCGCTTGAGGCCTATGACTTACTCGCCAAACTACAAATTAAGCAGTCAGCTTTTGACGACGCGCTGGAGTGTACATCGCTGGCGTGCAATATCTCACCTCAAAACATTGCTAGACATAAGTTAGCGATAAATTTGGCGCGGATCACCCATGATTACGAAAGTCAGTTTAACAGCGCTAAAAAGGTGGTCCGCTACGCGAAAGACTCTATCCATGACAAGCCAGATATTTATTTAACTGCCGCAAGAGCGGGCGTTGATTTTGCTATGACATCTGAGCCCGAACACGTAAACAACATAGTTAAACAAACTAATGAGTATTTGCGACAGTTGAAAAAGGCTCACCCGAAAGCAGCCTTAAACGATGAGCTGACGGTGATTGACGCGCGTCTTCATTATTTGAAAGACGACACAGTGAAAGCACAAATGCTGTTGTCAGATTTTCACACAGATCATGCCCAACACCACTCCACAGAAGCCTTGCTTGATAGAGCCAAAGCCCTTCATGAAGTAGGAATGAAGAAAGAGTCCCTTGCGATCTTAGACGCCATTTCATCAAGGCAGGATGAGGAGAACGATGAATTAAACCTCATGGCCACCTACTTAAAACAAGAGAAAGAAGAAAAAGAGGCGATTACGCTAAGCCCTAAAATACTTAACAACACCGCCGTTGCGCAGTATAAACGAGGTAATTTAGAACAGTCTTACACAACATTTGCTCAAGCGTTCCGCGTTATGCCTAAAAATCCCTCTATTGCGCTTAACTACCTTCAAGCAATAGTAAGGGCCCGAAAAGCTAACGCGCCTATGCTTCCCGACACCCTTTCGGCCATCAAAAAATGCAGAGAAACACTCGAGTCGGCAGCTTTGTCAGAAGATCAGTATTCTCGCTACGAGAACGTGAAAAGCATTCTAAAGAGCGAATGATAACGTCAGTTATTCCCCTCGCCCTTCTTATACCAATACGCTTACTTAATTAGAGTAGACGACTACTGTCTCGTGATAGAGTTTGTCTTTATACTCGAGCTCGTGACTAAACGTCATTCCTAGCTTTTTCATAATATTGATAGACGCACTATTTTGCGGGTTAGCAATAGCAGAGAATTTTTCAACACCTATATCATACAGCGCTTCTTTAACAGACTCCGCAGCCTCTGTTGCGTAGCCCTTGCCCCACGTATGGCGCTTAAAACGCCACCCTAGTTCCATATTGTCACTTTCGGGGTGTTGAGTAAAAAAGCCAAAGGGGCGAACTAAAATCCAACCAATGCTTTCCTTTTCGACTAGCGTTTCCACGCGCCACAGTCCCCACCCTAGAGCTGGATTGGAATAGGCTTGGAAACGAGGAACAAAGATTTCCCGAATATCTTCCTTAGAAGACTTCTTGCCACCGTTGATATATTTCATGACAAGCTCATCTTGATCGAGCTCCCATAAAAAGTCTGCGTCTTGTTCGGTGATATAGTGGTAGGAAAGACGCGCACTGTCCTTGATATGCATATACTTCCTTTATCGTTATTATTTTTAATATACTTACACCGCTGTAATATAGCTCATTTTTACAACAAACCAAACTTATTCGATGTATTTATTTTGCCTACATTTTCCTTTAACGTAGAGCCAATTAACTAGCCTCCCAGCATGGCAAGGTGCTTGGTTGCCCCTGTTTTACCTTCATGCAAATAGTGTGTTTCGTGTTTTTGACCCAGCACATCTTGTAAAAAAGCGACCACTTCATCCACATTTCCAGTGGCAAGAAGATGTCTCATGTCTATCCCATTTTCACTAAACAAGCATAGGTGAAGCTTTCCTGGGGCAGAAACACGTAGTCGATTACAAGTTTTACAAAAATCTTTGCTGTAAGGCATGATTAAGCCAATTTTACCGGCATAGTCAGGGTGGTAAAACTCTTGCGCTGGCCCCGCATCTTTTCTACGCAACAAGGGCTGCCAGCCCATGTCTAACAACGAACTTTTTAGCGGCGTACCACTTTGATGTTGCTTATTGAAAAACTGATTTAAGTCGCCTGTCTCCATTAGCTCTATAAACCGGAGCGTTACTGGCATATCTTTTAGCCAAGCAAGAAACCTATGTAGACGGCTATCTGAAAAATCGTTGAGTAAGACAGAGTTCACTTTCACGTCTAAGCCGGCATCAATCGCTGCGTCTAACCCTCGAAGTACAGCTTTAAGCTTGTCTTGTCCTGTTATAGCGGCAAACTGACGGGGATCTAAACTGTCAATACTTACATTTACTTGGTGTAACCCTGCTACTTTCCACTGATGCGCAAACTTTTCCATTCGCGCTCCGTGTGTTGTCATCGCTACACGTTCGATACCAGGCGTATTACTTGTTAGCTGTAAAATATCAAGAAAGTCTCTTCGCAGCGTTGGTTCGCCGCCTGTTAGGCGCACTTTCGACGTACCTAGCTTAGCGAACGCTTTGAGCAAGGTATCAATCTCGTTTAGCGTCATAAACTGATCGCTCGTCGGGCCTTCATATCCGTCTGGCAAACAGTACTGACAACGAAAGTTGCACGCTTCGGTCACTGACAAACGTAAATAATGAAACTGTCTACCGAAACTATCTTCTAACAAACTAACTCCTTAATCCTGTGCTGCTTAGTCATTCAATTCACGACTTTCTCAATCTAACATAAGCCAGTAAAACATTGAGTAAATAACAAGGTAACTAAATTAAACTACCTCTAGTGTACGCGCGGTGAAACCAAAATTAAACACATTCATCGCTATAAATAAGACCATTTTAATCTCTAGCCTATTTCAAAACGTACTTCAAAAAGCGAAAATCGCCCTACACGAGCAGGTTAGCTCAATATCTATTACAACGTTTACGAAAAGCGATTTTTTGAATCAGCGCGTTCCTAACACTGTAAACACAATAATAAAGCACACTATAAAATGAGAAAAAACCGTTTTCCTACCAATGTCGACGAACCTGTTAAATGGCACGTTCTCTCACAGCTTTGGCCTTATCTCCTAGAGTTCAAGCACCGTGTATTTCTTGCTCTACTGTGCCTAGTAGCAGCAAAGCTTGCCAGCATCGGCCTACCCTATGTATTGAAATACACCGTCGATAGCTTAAATGGCGACCTAACCACGCTTGCATTAGCGGTACCTATCAGCCTTATCGTTGCCTACGGAACACTGCGTTTACTGAATGTTTTGCTCGGCGAAGTACGCGACACGCTATTTGGTCGGGTTACAGAGCGTGCCATGCGCCGCCTTGGACTAAAAGTCTTCAAACATTTGCACAACTTAGACTTGGGCTTTCATTTAAATCGACGCACAGGCGGATTGTCACGAGATATAGAGCGCGGTACCAACGGCGTAAGCTTCCTCATGCGTTTTATGGTGTTTAATATTGTTCCTACCCTGTTAGAGATCACTCTTGTTGTAGGCTTACTCTTGTTTCAGTTTGGCGTATCTTTCGCGTTAATTATTGTAGTTAGCGTGGTGGCTTACATTGGCTTTTCGATGAAAGCCACGGATTGGCGCACTCGCTTTGTTACTCAGATGAATGAAGCAGACTCGACCACCAATTCTAGGGCGGTAGACAGCCTGCTAAATTTTGAAACCGTTAAATACTTTAACAACGAATCCTTTGAAGCCAATCGCTACGACACGGATTTAGCTGCATGGGAAAAGGCACGAAGAAAAAACCGCTTGTCACTATTTGCATTGAATGGCGGCCAAGCTGCCATTATCGCTATCGCCATGACATCTATGATGGCAAACGCTGCCTTTGGCGTCATGAATGGCGAGATGACCATAGGTGACTTTGTATTGATAAACGCCTTCACCATGCAAATTTTTATGCCCTTAAACTTCTTGGGGTTTGTGTACCGTGAAATTCGAGGGAGCCTTGCGAATATCGATAAACTGTTTGACCTTCTCGCCCAAACTCCGGCCATAAAAGATGCCCACGACGCTACGGAATTAACCTGTGCGAACCCCGCACTGCGATTTAACAATGTCCATTTTGCATATACTGAGAAACGACAAATACTTAACGGCTTAAGCTTTGATGTACCGCCAGGCTCAAAAGTAGCGGTAGTGGGTGAAAGCGGCGCGGGAAAATCAACGCTGATGAAACTACTCTTTCGGTTTTATGAGCCTCAACAGGGCGACATCACGATAAATGGAAAAGACATCACATCGGTTACGCAACAAAGTCTGCGTTCACATATCGGCATTGTCCCTCAGGATACGGTGCTGTTTAACACTACCTTGCTGGAGAACATTCGCTACGGTAACCCTGACGCCAGCGATGAAGACATTAAGCAAGTTATCAAACTCGCGCATCTTGAAGCATTTGTAGAAAGCCTACCTGAAAAGCTAGACACAACGGTAGGTGAGCGAGGCCTAAAACTTTCTGGTGGCGAAAAGCAGCGCGTTTCTATCGCAAGGGCCTTACTTAAAGGCGCGCCAATCATGATTTTTGATGAAGCCACCAGCTCGTTAGACAGCACGTCAGAACGTGCGATATTAGCGGCCCTTCGCGACGCTGCAAAGGGACACACCAGCTTAGTCATCGCCCATAGACTGTCCACAATTGTTGATGCCGACAAGATCCTTGTACTTAAAAACGGTACCATTGTAGAGGAAGGGACACACACTTATTTGCTTGAGCAAGGTGGTGAATACGCAGCACTATGGCAAGCACAACAACGTGAAGATGAAGACCTCAACGAAAATCCCAAGACAAAAGGTAATCAGTAAATGGACCCAACGCTTATTAAAGCCGCTATTAACCAAGTGATGCCCTTTGGCAAATACGCTGGAAGACGCCTATTTCATTTACCTGAACCCTATTTGGTCTGGTTTCACAAGCAAGGCTTTCCAGAAAACAAGCTTGGTGAACAGCTCGCTTTAATGTATGAAATTAAGCTAAACGGCTTAGAGTCTGTTGTAGAACCGCTATTAAATGATGACTAGCAATCACAAGGGGACTCACCGTCCCCTAATGGCAAAATGAGTAAACTCTAACCACACGAAGATTTATGTTAGCAAGACCCAGAAAGCAACGTCGAAGTGACGTAAACGAACGCATCAAAAAAATACATAATGCCATTGCCGAAAAACTGATGTTGCAACCAGAACTATTCGAAGAAGTCGAAAAAACATTAGAAACCCGTTATCACAACAAAATGATGCGCTATGGAAGCTACCTCCTTTGGAAAGGAATAATTGAGGCTCGCCATCAACCAGACGTATTTAAGGCGCTTCTTTTGGCTGACGACGAGCGCACAGCCAACTTAAGAAGAGAAACCATCTTCGTCGGTATTTTAAGTGAAGATGAACGAGCCGCTATTTTTGCAGGTTAACCAATTGCTAGTTTAGCTTCTGGGTATTTAATGCGGCTTATTCGAGGGCTGGCAATAAAATAAGCCAATGTCAAAGGCCCTAATCTACCCGCGTACATCAGTAAGATAATGATCCACTCACCACTGTTTGACAGCTCGCCAGTTAGCCCTCTGGAAAGACCCACGGTCCCAAGAGCAGAAACCGCTTCGAACACGATATCCAAAAAGTCAGCTTTTTCTGACATTAATAAAAGAAAAATAGCTATCCACGTAATACCTATGGAAATCATCGTAAGCGCTAGCGCTTTGCTGATAGTGTCATTTGAAATTGTTCTGCCAAAGAGTCGTGGCGCAGCTCCCCGCTGAATATAGTTGTATGCGGCAATGATCAAAACGATGAAAGTCATCAGTTTTATACCGCTTGCGGTACTCATTGAGCCCCCGCCGATAAACATTAGCAACAACATTAATGCTGTCGTTGGATCTTCTAACGACGCTATATCCAGCGTATTAAATCCGGCAGTTCTTGGAGTAACAGCTTGAAACCATGATGCCCATAATGCGCTTTGAGTATCGAGGTTCGCCAAGGTTGCAGGATTATCACTTTCAATAACAAAGATAAGCAAAAAGGCGGTTACATTGACAATTAGCGTACCCAATATCATTGTCTTGGCATACACAGAGATACGTTGCCATCTGCGCTTTTTATGAAGCTCTATCCAAACGGAAAACCCGAGACCACCAATAATAAATAATGCAGAAATAGTGATGTTGATAATCGGGTCTCCCACATAGGCGGAAAGACTATCCCCACTAAGTGCAAATCCTGCGTTGTTGAACGCAGAGATGGTGTAAAAAAACGCGTGAAATAACGCTTCACTTACTCCTTTTTCCTGCATCCAGTAGGCCGACAGAATACAAAAACCCACAAACTCAACGAAGAATGCAAAAATCAGTACCGACTTTGCTGTAGATACAAGCGTTGATAAATCTGTTTGATTAAACGCCTCCTTCACTGCCGATTGCTGCAAGAAACTTATTTTACTTCCTAAGGCAATGAGCGTGACGATGGCAAACGTCATCAACCCTAAGCCCCCCAGCTGAATTAAAACCGCAATCACCGCTTGTCCAGCAGTTGTAAAAACAGATCCGGTATCGACTACCACAAGACCCGTTACTGTCACCGCCGATGTGGAAGTAAATAGGCTTTGGATCCACGAGATGGGCTCATGAGTCATCATTGGTAATTTTAAGATAACGGTGCCTAAGAAAATCACCGCCACAAAGCTTAGGGAGAGAATAAGAGGCGGCCCTACCTGAATTTTATTGATACCTTTAGGCGAGCGCTCTATCGGTCTGTAGCCAGGATCCCATCTGTTCATTGTGCTAGCCTGGGCGCTATTTTAACAAGGTTCTCTCTATGGCCGCAGAGAATAACGGTATCTTTCGAAGTAACTTCAAAGTCTAATGATGGATTATGATGTAGCTGGTGACCTCGCTTAACTAACAAACAAGAGACTTGCCCCTTACCGACGGACAGCACGTCTTTTAAGCGCTGTGAAGAAAAGTGATCAGACAAAATGACATCAACGATATAAACGCCGTGCCCTATACCCAAGTAGTCATTAACCATTGGGTAGTTAAGCGCTTGCGCCACCCTTGCTCCCATCTCTTCTTCAGGATGAATAATTTTCGACACACCCAGCTTGGATAAAATAGCGTGGTGAGCAGAGCTATTAGCTTTCACCCAAATATTGGCTACGCCCAAGTTTTTTAGTGCCAACGTACACAGTAAGCTAGCTTGCATATCCTCGCCAATAGCAACAAGCACGGCTTCGCTCTGACACAAGTTTAATTCCTTGAGTGCACGCTCATCACTGGCATCACACACAACGCACTGTGTAAACTCACCTGCATACTGTTCAACCAGCTTTTCACTTTGGTCAATTCCTGTAACGGTGTGTCCCATATGAATTAACTCTAAACTGGCCGTTAAGCCAAACTTGCCAAGCCCAATTACACTAAAGTGCGACATTAATTAGCCTCCGGTTTATCAACCACTATTCGGTAGCCTTGTTTAGGCATTGTCTCTATTAAATCTTTCTCGAACGGATCTATCTTCTTTCTTAGCTGTCTTACAAGAACGCGGATGTAGTGGGTATCTTCACTGTGATGCAGACCCCATATTCTTCTTAACAATTCTTGCTGACTAACAAACGCCCCAGGCTGTTTTGTGAGCTCGTCAAGAAGCTGAACTTCTTTTGGGGCCAGCGCGATAACTTCGCCTTCAACGAGCAGCCGTCGCTCGGTAATATCCAATGCTATCTTGCCAATCTGTCGTGTGGGCGTTGTGGGCTCAACCACAGGATTGAAGTCTCTTAGCAGTACTTTCACCCGGGTGACAAGCTCTCTGATCCCAAAAGGCTTGCTAACATAGTCATTGGCCCCCCGGGACAACAAGTCGACTTTGTCTAACTCCTGATCTCTTGCAGACAACACGAGCACTGGCAGGCGACTAGATTCTCTTATGCGTTTAAGTACTTCACTCCCCTCACCATCAGGTAACCCTAAATCGAGTATGACAAGGTCAGGACGGTGCTGATTAAACAATGACAGAGCTTCTCGAACCGAAGCAGCTTCAACACAAAGGTAGCCTTCTGCACCTAGCGCAATGCTCAGCATCTGACGAATATTCGCATCATCTTCAACAAGTAGAATGGTGTGGCTCATTGCGCTAATCCCTTTTTGGAATTGTAATACTGACGAGAAGGCCTGGTGTGGTATTCGACAGCTTGATAGCACCACTATGGGCGTGAACTATACCTGCTGCTACGCTTAGCCCTAAGCCAATGCCGCCTTTTCCACTATCGCTGCGACGACTGGTTTGAAAAAGCTGTATTGGCGCTTGTAGCTGTTCATCGCTGATCCCTTCGCCTTTATCGGCTATTTGAAACTTAAACTCTCCATCAGAGTGGCTAACCATCAGCAATACACTGTCATCGCTGAATTTAAGGGCATTATCAATTACGTTAAATAAAGCTTGTTCAAACAGTGATTCAGACACAGTTATACCGCGACTGTCACTGTTGTTGATCACTTTTAGTCGTCCACTGTTAATACGACTTTCAAGGTTAGCTAAAAAGGCAGTCAGGTTTACATGGGTTAAATTTAGCGCTAACGCGTTATGCTCAATTCGTGTGGCTTGAAGCAGGTTCTCAACGTAAACATAAAGGCGTTTACCTTCATCGTGAACCCCTTTTAACAGTGCCTGTCTCTCAATGTCATCAAGCTTGTCTTGATATGTCATATAGGTTTCAACAGAACCGATAATGGTAGAGAGCGGCGTACGCAAATCGTGGGACACAGATCGCAGGACACTAGATTGTGTTTTAACAACCTGTAGTGCATGTTGTTGAGAATTAACGTAGACAGCAAGCTCGCTAATGAGGATGGCTACAATGATGAAAACGACAAAATTTATGCTGTCTTCAACTTCTGCAATTTGAAATGAGTGCAAAGGCTCGGTGAAAAAATAATTAAAGCTCAGTGCTCCGGCTACCCCTGCAAGCAAGCCGTAAAACCTTGAGGTCGTTAACGCCACAATGGCACACGCAAGCTGTAGAATGAGCAAAATACCGCCAAGCGGCAGTAACCAGTTGCTAAGTGCTAAACACCCTAAAATAGCCACAGCCATAATAAAGAGTGTATAGAAACCGTGTTTAAATTGGGTCATAGGTCAATCGTGTTTACTTCAACACAATGAGCATATCAACCTAACCTCAAATATACGCGTAAAATTTAGGTAAAAAAAACGGCATCCCAATGATGCCGTTTCTTCAACTTGCCAATGCGATGTTGGTCACTTTAAGCATTACGCAAATGATCAGCCACCAAGAATGCCATTTCAAGTACTTGGTCTGCATTTAAGCGCGGGTCGCATTGCGTTTTGTAGGCTTGCGCTAAGTCTTCATCGCTAATTTCATAAGCACCGCCTGTACACTCCGTTACGTGCTGACCGGTCATTTCAAGGTGAATACCACCTGCGTGAGTACCTTCTGCTTCGTGAGCTTGGAAGAACTGCTTAATTTCTTTCAAAATTGCATCGAAGTTACGGGTTTTATAGCCGCTAGATGCCGAGAACGTGTTGCCGTGCATCGGGTCAGAGCTCCACACTACGTGTCTGCCTTCAGCTTTCACTTTACGCAATAAGCGTGGCAAATTGTCGGCTAAATTATCGGCGCCCATACGCGTAATTAGCGTTAAACGACCTGGATCGTTTAGCGGGTTAAGCGCATCAATCAAACGAATAAGCTCGTCTTCTTGCATGCTTGGCCCTACTTTCACACCAATTGGGTTGTGAATGCCACGGAAAAACTCAACGTGTGCGTGGTCTAGTTGACGCGTACGCTCGCCAATCCATACCATGTGAGCCGAACAGTCGTAAGGCTTACCGGTAAGGGTGTCGATACGCGTTAGCGCCTGTTCGTAGTTCAACAGCAATGCTTCATGCGAAGTAAACAGCGAAGTCTCATGCAGTGTAGAACTGGTTTGTGCATTAATGCCAATAACATCCATAAACTCAAGGGTATCTTGAATACGGTTAGCCATATCCGAATAACGCTCTTTAAGCGGGTTATTTTCAACAAACGCCATGTTCCAGCGGTTGACTTCGTGAAGGTCGGCCAAACCACCTTGCGCGAACGCGCGAAGTAAATTCAGTGTTGACGCACTGCGATGGTAGGCTTCCAACAAACGGTCAGGATCTGGTCGACGGGCCGCTTCGGTAAATTCGAAGTTGTTGATGATATCACCACGATAGCTTGGCAAGGTCACGCCATCGCGGGTTTCGAAATCTGATGAGCGCGGCTTGGCGTACTGGCCTGCCATACGGGCAACCTTAGTTACCGGACAACGACCAGCAAAGGTAAGCACAATGGCCATTTGAAGAATAACTTTAAAGGTATCGCGAATTTTAGGCGCATTAAATTCGTCAAACGACTCAGCACAGTCGCCGCCTTGTAAAAGAAAGCCTTTACCCAAGCTGACTTCACCTAGCTGGCGTCTAAGCTCACGGGCTTCAGCAGCAAATACAAGCGGTGGATAAGAACTTAATGTTTGCTCTACTTCTTTTAAACGTACTTTGTCGTCGTACTCTGGTTGCTGAAGAATAGGTTTATTTCTCCAACTGTCTACTTGCCAATTACTCAACGGTGTTCTCCTGAATAAAAAACGTAGGGCAAACGTTTTACTGAAAATATTTATTGAAGCTAGATGCTTCGAATAAAAAGACTGTAACGCGCTTAACAGTGCGTCTGTAGCGCTTTTTTCTAATCAGCCTAATGTGAAAATGTGAATCTAAAAAAATGCTGGGGGCACTTTACCACATTTATTCTAGGGAAATAGGTGCGCAAACTTGAATTTCTAGAAAGTTATCGTGCTTGCTTATAGCAAAATGGCATTCAAACACACTTTCTAAGTTTGTTTGCGTGGCCACCTCTTGTGGCTTACCGAACGCTACCATGCGACCTTTTTGCATAAGCCATAAACTATCGCAATAGTTGGCACTAAGCGCGATATCGTGAGACGTCATAAGTAGGGTATTCCCTTTGTCGCAAAGGAATTTTACCAAACTAGCCAGTGCATATTGATGTCTTATATCAAGTCCTTGCAATGGCTCGTCTAAAAGCACAACCCCCTCTCCGCGCTCTAACTGCGGCCATATTTGCAAAAGCGAACGACAAATTTCTACTCGCTGACGCTCACCGCCAGAAAGCTGGGTGACAATTTGGTTCAAGAAACCCGATATTTCGAGTGCTTTTTCTAAAACCGGAGGAATTAGTACATCTTGCTGTGCTGTTGCATAAAAGCTTAGGTACTCTTTTACCGACAAGTGAAAACCACTTTCGCTTTGTTGCGCTAAAAAGGTGCGCACACTCGCAAGTGTTGCCAGCGACCAATCGTTCATTGGTTTACCTAGCAGCATGACGGTGCCCTCATCAGCGTCAATAAGGCCCGCAAGGGTAAGCAACAGCGTTGATTTCCCTGCCCCATTTGGCCCTATAATGTGAACGCACTCGCCTTTTTTTGCACGTAAACCTTCCACCGAAAGTCGCGATGCTACTTTTACATTCTGTAAGCTTAAAACGGTACGACTATCTGCTAGGTTATGGCTATTCGCTGGGCTATTGCTATCCGCTTCGCTTGGACTTTCTCCTACACCATTTTTGCTGCTGTTTTGCTTTGTGTTAACACCAAGTGCGGCATGGCCACTTGTATTTATTTTTACATCGCTGGTCGAAACTGGGCGTTGGTGGGTAGTACTATTGTTTGTCGTCATTTCATTTCCCCCTTCACTACCCTTTTATTTGACCTTTTGCTAATGCCCAAATTAATAATGGACCGCCTAACGTAGCTGTTACCATAGACACCGGAAGCGTAATGGCACGGGTCATTTCAGAGCTTAACGCAACCAGCATCAGCAGGCTTGCACCACTTAATGCACTTAACGGCAACAAATAGCGATTATTATGCCCGATGATCAAACGTAAGATATGCGGTACTAATAAGCCAACAAAAGCAATAGAGCCTGCCATAGACACCGCAGTGCCTACAGCAATAGCGCAGACAATGAGTGCGCGCTCAGTGAGTTTCTCCACATCCACACCACTGCTTTTTGCTGCAAGTTCACCAGCATAGAGCTTGTTTAAATCGCCAGCGAAATAAAGCTGTAATGCGACAGCAACAGCGATTAACGGGCCGCCCACCGACAAAATTAACCAGTTAGTTTGGTACAAACTACCCATTAACCAGAAAGTAAGATTGCGCAGGGCATTAGCGTCGCTGAACATGTAAAGCCACGCTATAACGGCGCCGCTAAGAGTAGAGATGGCAATACCAGCAAGAATAACAGCCGTAGAGGAACCCAGCAGTTTTCTTGCTAAGCGGTAGATGATAAATGTAGATAACAACGCACCGATAAAACACCCCAACGGCAATAAATAGTGCAGATAAGCTGTAGCCCATTGTGGGGTTAGCAGTAGCAAAAGCGCAGCAACCAAGCTTGCGCCACTCGTAATGCCAATAATTCCTGGGTCTGCTAAGGGATTCCGCAGCACCACCTGCAAGGTAGCGCCACTTGTAGACAGTGCCGCTCCTACTAAACACGCAGTAAGAATAAGCGGTATTTGAAGCTGAACGATAATATGCTGTTTTAGTTCAGCCGCCGTATCAGACAGCCCTGTCACGCTAACAATCCCTACCACACCTATGACGAGTGACAAAAGTACTGTTATTACAACCAAAGTGACGGCGGTGCGTTTAGTTCCTGTCATTGTCAATACGGGTTCTCAACGTGGGCTTTCGAGATGGTTTATCAATATGATTTGCGTTTATTGTTGTTGGGTTTGTTTAATATGCGCAATCAAACCGTCCGACGCTTCTTCGATAAGATCCAACACCAGCTCAAAGCCGCGCTTGCCGCCATAATATGGATCAGGTACTTCTTTATCGTCTGCATTTGCAAAATCAAGAAACAGCTTAATTTTATCGTGGTACTGGCTAGGCGACATACCGTGCAAATTAGCAAGGTTGCTGTTATCCATGGCAAGAATGAAATCAAATCGCTCAAAGTCGCTTTCATCCACACGTCGGCATTTTAGCCCTTTGAAACTGTAGCCACGTTCTACGCCTGCGGCTTGCGAACGCTTATCGGGCGGGTTACCAATGTGATAGCCGTGGGTTCCCGCTGAGTCAATTTCAATATTTAATCCGGCTTGTGCAGCCTTGTGTTTGAACACGGCTTCTGCGGTTGGAGAACGACAAATATTACCCAAACACACGAACAACACCGATGTAGATTGTTTCATTCAAAATCCTATTTCAACGCAGTGACGGAGCGCGACTAAACTTTATGCCTAGTTTCACGTATGATACGCCGTCAGAAAAATTGTGGAGTTAGTATGACCGCACATGTACTTATGCTAAGTAGCTCACGTCAAGGCGACGAGGCTTACTTAGAGCACGCTAGAGCGCTTATTTTTGCACACTTAGGCGAAATTCGCGACCTTCTATTTGTTCCTTATGCCGCCGTCACTCAAACGTACGATAGCTATGTAGACGCCGTTGCAACCGCCCTGCCAGAGTGCAAGGTTACGGGCCTACATACCGTTGAAGATCCGGTTGCCGCTGTAAATAACGCAAAGAAAAACGGCCAAGCCATTGTTGTAGGCGGTGGAAACACCTTTCACTTGCTTTCTACCCTTTATGCAAACGCGCTTATTGTGCCAATAAAGCACGCCATCGCCGATTGTACGCCTTATATTGGCTGGAGTGCGGGTTCGAATATTTGTGGTCAATCAATTAGAACCACTAACGACATGCCCGTTATCGAGCCGCCTAGCTTTGATGCACTAGATATCGTGCCGTTTCAGTTAAACCCGCACTACACCGATTATCAGCCGCCGGGCCACAATGGCGAAACCCGCGACCAACGTCTGGCAGAGTTCACCACGCTTAATCCAACCACGCCAGTAGTTGCTATTCGCGAAGGCACTGCGCTGCGCCTTACTCATAATCAACTTACCCTAGTGGGTGAAAAAGACGGCTTTATCTTTTTAGGTGAAGAAAAAACGTCAATTCATTCAGGTGATGATTTAACTTATTTGCTTGATAGCGGCGAATAGCGCCTCATCATTAGGCGCTACTTGGTAGGGAATTTCTGCCAGTAGCGGTTCGGGTAACATGGCTTTAAGAGAGTGCAGATTTTCTTGGTATCGCGTCATGTTACCCGTGATGTCGTTCGCAACCCATCCTTTAATGGTAAGTCCATCGGCGCGAATTGCTTCTGCGGTTAATAGCGCATGATTCACGCAACCTAGTCGCATGCCTACAACTAAAATCACATCCATTTTGAGTGTTTTCACGACATCAGAAAGATAGTAAGTGGGCGTACACTCATCACCTACCGTTAGCGGTAAACGCCACCCACCTGCACCTTCCATTAACAAAAGATCTGGTTGATAGGCGTGCAGTTCGTCAAGCCCTTTTGCAATCTCGTCAAACGTTAACGCAACACCTTCTTCAAGGGCAGCAATATGTGGTGCAATAGCCGGCTTTAGTGCAATTGGGTTTATTTGATGCAAAGGAAGTGTCTGTCCACTTTCTTCGTTTTTTTCATTTGCGCTTTTTAGCTGGTGATTATCTGTAATTTTAATGGCTTTATTTGTGCGTATTTTGGAGCACGCTTTCTGAATATTTAGCGCATCTTCGTTAACCCACTCGCCGTTTATCTGTTCGCATCCGGCTGCGATAGGCTTGTAGCCGATGGCGCTTAACGAGGCTTTTTGCGCAGCTTGTAGTAGTTGGCAGGTAACATAGGTTTTACCTACTTCGGTGTCGGTACCGGTAATGAAATACTGCTTCATCGTTTTTCCAATCTAAAATGACTTACGCGGTAGGTAAGCTGTAACTTACTTTCTACACCGCTCATATTGCTGTAAACCATGGCTAATTTTTTAATATCTCGACGGGTGAGCGGCGGTTGTTTTTGGCCGGTCTCTCCTGCCCCTACACCTTTCACAGAGCGCAGTAGCGACATAATATCGCCGTGAGTATCGACATAATCTTTAGTAATCACCCGTTGCAAAGAGAGGCCCGAGTGCTTAAAGCTACTTACCCATTGTGCGGTTGTTGGCATATAGGTTTCGGCCTGTGGAAGCTGCGCTACTTTGCGCGCCGTTTTAAGTTCACTAAATGAACCCGCCACCATGATAGCCAGTTCGGCAATACCACTTTTTTTAAGCACTCGCGCTATCTCATTAGCAACAAGCCCAGTATCACTAACCCACTGAAGCGCCATAGATGAAAATACGGTTGAAAATTGGCTATCACAGAAAGGCAAATCAACCGCACTACCCTGAATAAAAATGGGGTCAGAGTACATTTTTCTGGCCTGTGCTAACATGCCCACGGCAATGTCTACGCCAGTTGCAGCTGCACCTTTACTTGCAAGCGTTTGGGTATGAATGCCTGTACCACAGCCAATATCAAGAGCCGTCCCCTGTAAGGCTATAGGTAAGTTTCTTATTGCCTGCTTAGCAATAATGCGCTGAACACCCGCAATACTGTTGTACTGCACAGCCGCTTTTGAAAAACGATGTGCCACGTCCTGCTCATTAATTGCTGAAGCAGTACCATTACGCTCAGCTTTTGCTGCGCCTTTAGTTGTTATAGAGCCTTCAGCTGTAACATTGCCTTCAGTCTTAGCGCTCTCCTCAGCATTCAAGTGTGCTGCAGCTTTGGAAAGGCAATCAGAAGGGTAAGCAGTTTTAACTGTGAGAGTCCCTTTAGCGTTGGTCGCCCTCTCAGATTTAAAAGATGTCTCGGACAAAAAAGCCCCGTTTACCTTAAAAGCCGCCTGCGCCGCGTCACGCGACAGCTTACCGTCGAAGAGACTTCTCGATTCTGCCGACATAGCAGCTTTTATAGCGGGACTTAGTGACATCGTTACATCTCTTTTTTACTTACAGAGTCAGGAGTATTCACAGCGCTGTCTGATTCTTTTTCTACTGAAGTCTCACTTAACAGAAAGTTATTAAGTGAAAGTTCTAGCGCATCAAGCAATACGTCAATATCTTGTGATGTATGATTTGACGTAAGCGTTATACGCAGCCTGTCTTGGTTTTTCGGTACAGTAGGCTGCCTGATAGCCGTTGCCCAAATGCCGCGCTGTTTTAGCCCGTCACTTAGTGCAATTGCACGTTTTGGGCTACCAACAATAATAGGCTGAATCGCGCTTTGCGATTGCCCCAAAGTGATTTCAATTGGTGCTTTGTCTTTCTCGGTTGAATTGAGTGTCTGTCCAAAGCGTTTTTGAAACGACTCTCTGAAATAGGCGATATTGGTATGTAGCGTCTCACGGCGGGCAGTATCACTGGCGATATGTGTAAGAGAGTACAAGGTCGCGACCGCTTGCGCTGGCGGCATGGCAGTGGAATACACGTAGTGCTTCGAAAAATTCACCAGATAATCAATTAGGGTTTGGCTTCCCGCAATAAAGGCGCCGGCCGTGCCCACTGCTTTGCCAAATGTTCCCATAACAATAGGCGCTTGTTGCTGGCTTAAGTTTAGTGCTTCTGCTGTGCCGAAGCCGTTTTCACCCAATACACCCATACCGTGTGCATCGTCTAACAAGAACCATGCATTATATTTAGCGGCCAGTTCAGCGATACCTTCGCAAGGCGCTACGTCACCGTCCATACTAAACACACCTTCACTGGCAATCAGAATGTCTTGCTGGTTTGCATCAGAATTACCAACCGCATCGGATAACTGGCTGTGACAAACGTTTGATAGCACGCTCTCTAAATGACTTAGATCGTTATGCTTGAAACGGCGAAGCTTAGCGCTGTCAGATACACACTGTGCCCCCTCTAAAAACGAAGCGTGCATGAGCTTGTCGGCAATAATATGACCCGCACTCGCGCTTTTATTAGGGTGAGACATGTGTGGAAAAAGTGCCATGCACAGTGCCTGATTGGCGGCAAAGCCAGAGTTAAACAACAGCGCAGCTTCTCGGTTTAACCCATCGGCAATGTAGGCTTCTAGCGCCAAATGAGCCTGTGTGTGCCCAGTTACCAAAGGCGATGCACCACTGCCACCACCAAATTGCGCTAGCCCCTCAACCCAACTTTGCAATACACCCTCATGCTGGCGCATGCCTAGGTAGTCATTGCTTGAAAAATTAAGGTAGTGCTCACCGTTAATACAAATAATGCTGTCTTTTTCGTATTGTTGGCAGTGGCGCTGGCGCAGCAAGCCCTGCTCGGCACGCGCGCTCAGCGAATCGTCTAACCAGTGAAAGGCCATTACGCCTCCGTTAAATGCTGTTTCTTTGGCGCTACCTTAGGCTTGGTTGCATCAATAAACAAGTCGTTACTGTCGTCGCCTTGTTCTTGTTGCTGGGCAATTTCTTCTTCTAACACTTGTTGATGTGCTTCGTCTGAGTAATCCCTAGTACGTTCAGTGTTAATACCAAGCTTTTTGAACAACATTACGTCTTCGTGGGTATCTGGATTTGACGTGGTTAACAGCTTGCAGCCATAGAAAATAGAGTTCGCGCCTGCCATAAAACAAAGCGCCTGCATTTGTTCGTTCATTGCTTCGCGGCCTGCCGACAAGCGCACATGTGACTTAGGCATCATAATACGAGCAACGGCAATAGTGCGGATAAACTCAAAATAGTCCAAGTCTTCTACACTATCGAGTGGCGTACCTTTTACTTTAACCAACATATTAATAGGTACACTTTGAGGCTGCTCAGGAAGGTTTGCTAATTGCACTAACATACTAGCCCGATCGCTCACCGTTTCTCCCATGCCAACAATTCCCCCAGAGCAAACGTTCATGCCTGCAGCACGCACGTTTTCTAATGTATTCAGTCGGTCCTGGTAAGTACGGGTCGTAATAATATCGCCGTAGTATTCCGGAGAGGTATCAAGGTTGTGATTATAATAATCAAGGCCCGCTTGCTTTAAGGCCACAGCTTGATCGCGGGTTAACATACCCAGCGTCATGCAGGTTTCTAAGCCTAAGCTTTTCACCTCTTCAACCATTTTTAAAATGTAAGGCATGTCTCTGTCGCGTGGGTTTCGCCAAGCGGCCCCCATACAAAAACGGGTTGAGCCTACTTGCTTTGCTTCTTTCGCACGCTGGATGACTTTTTCAATTTCCAGTAATCGTTCTTTTTCAAGGCCCGTATCATACCGAGCACTTTGCGGGCAGTACTTACAGTCTTCAGGGCAAGCACCGGTTTTAATCGACAAAAGCGTGCTGACCTGCACTTCATTCGGATTAAAATGCTGTCTATGCACTACTTGGGCATTAAACAGTAAATCGTTAAATGGCATGGCAAACAAAGCTTCGACTTCGGCTTTGGTCCAATCGTTTCGAATAGTTGTCGTTTGCGCAGAAGGCGCACTAGCCAGCGTCATTGACTGTCCTTTACTAATTATTATCGCTGGCTTAGTCTATGCCCCAATATCGAGTTGTCAACTCTGATCAATTCAAAACCTTTACCAATGGTTATTTTGTGAACAATATAGAATTTGATAAACAACACATTTGGCACCCCTATACCTCGGCGGTTAATCCCCTTCCCTGCTATGAAGTAGTTAGTGCAAAAGGCGCTGAACTTACCTTGGCCACAAGTGAAGTGCTAGTAGATGGCATGTCTAGCTGGTGGGCAGCTATTCACGGCTACAACCATCCTGTACTCAACGATGCTGCGCACAAGCAAATTGACGCATTTTCTCACGTTATGTTTGGCGGTATTACCCACCAGCCGGCGGTAGATTTGTGTAAATCTTTGCTCAACATGGTGCCGGCAGGTTTAGAGCGTGTATTTTTAGCAGACTCTGGCTCAGTGTCTGTTGAAGTTGCGATAAAGATGGCGATTCAGTATTGGGCGTGTCAAGGGCGCTCAGAGAAGTCACGCATTGTCGCGCCGCGCAATGGCTACCATGGCGACACGTTCGCTGCAATGAGCGTGTGCGATCCCGTTAACGGCATGCATAGTTTATTTGAGGGTGTACTAAGCAAGCAGATTTTTGCGCCCGCTCCTCAAACTCGCTTTGGCCAAACGTTTAGCGAAGATGACATTCTTCCACTTGAAGAGATTTTTGAAAAGCATCACCACACGATGGCAGCCCTTATCCTAGAACCTGTTGTTCAAGGCGCGGGAGGCATGCGTATTTACCACCCCGAATACTTAAAGCGCTGCCGACAGCTTTGCGATACCTACGACGTACTTTTAATTTGCGATGAAATTGCTACTGGCTTCGGCCGTACAGGTAAGCTCTTCGCTTGCGAGCATGCAGGTATTTCGCCTGACATCATGTGTTTGGGTAAAGCGATTACGGGTGGTTATATGACACTGGCCGCGACCTTGTGTACCGAAGACGTGGCTTTAGGGGTTTGCCAAGGGGAGCCTGGCGTCTTTATGCACGGTCCAACCTACATGGGCAACCCGTTAGCCTGCGCGGTGGCCAATGCCAGCCTGTCGCTCATTAACGAAAATCATTGGCAGCAACAAGTCCCTATCATTGAGAAACAATTACAAACCGAATTGGCAAAATGTGCAGACTTGCCGCGAGTCGCTGACGTAAGGGTGTTAGGTGCTATAGGGGTAGTCGAGACGGTAAATCCCGTCAATGTAGCCGAAATTCAGCGCCATTTTGTAGAACAAGGCGTGTGGATACGGCCATTTGGGAAACTGGTATACATTATGCCTCCGTACATTATATCTTCCGAGCAGTTAAGTAAGCTGACCCATGCGATTTACACCGCCTTGAAATAGTGTGTGAGATTGTTACGCTAACTATCTTCTTTTTGGGTGAAATATGAGTTTTGAATGACGAATTAACATCAGATGGCCCGAGGGTTGATGTTAGTTTTGTTATAAAGTGAACATTCAACTTTAAAGCGGGTCACTAATTAGATCATTAATGCAGAGTGTTTATAGCGAGATTTGAATGATAGTACGTGTTTTAGATAAAGTTGTATTTGCAGTCTTGTTTATCATTACACTTCAAGTCCCCATCTTGGCGGATCATTATCGTCAATACCTCAATGGTTATTATGATGCACTGAGAGATGAAGTTTCTAGTTCGTCAGCGCTCGCCAAGCAGCATGGTTTTTCTTCGGTTGAAGCCATGCTTGAAAGCTTACAGAAAAACAGTGAGCCAGTTGTGCGAGAGAATGCCTCGATGAAAGCCACACGCTTCGCCCAGATCACCACTTTAGAGCAAGGCATGAGGAAGTTAGAGCACGGTCATTACTTCGAAAAGCTTGTGTTTATGGCCTCGCCTTCTCAATATGGTACGCTGAAGCGCGTGTTAGATAATTTCAGCCCCTCTGTCCCACTAACGCCTTCGTCAATTGTGTTCAGCCTTGTTACCGCTATCTTACTTAACCTGTTAATTTGGACGCCACACTTCTGCTATTGTCAGGTTAAGAAAATTAAAAATAAACCCAAACGCTACGCTTATAAATAGCACTTGGGTTTATCTTGTTAATACGTGGTTTATTATTTTTTTAAAAAGCCACTTCTACCAGTCCCACCAAACCAACACATTAGATCTTAATGAGCTTCATGGCTTTGGTATTTCATTGCCTGAGATTTCAAGGCGTTATACACGGCATGCACTAGAATCGCTCGGGCCTCTCTCTATCCGTCAGCCGGCTTAGCTATTTTTTTCGTATAGCTTTTCCTCGTTTTTTTCCTCTCTCTTTTTCTCGCTCTCTTTTTCTCGCTTAAGTGAGCCTCAACAGTTGCGATCCGCATTAGGCACATTTGGCGTGTTCTAAGTCATCTACTAGTAAGAGTTGGCATCTTTGCTGCAACACTTATTATGAGTGTGTGTTGAGATGTTGCTGAATTTACACTACGTCTATCAAAGTAAACACTTAATGCCTTTGATAAACAGCAACTTAAGCACAAAAAGCTATACAGGAGATATTATTATGCCAACAGATGCACAATTATTAATCGGGAAAGTGTTGCAAATAAAAGACAAAATTATTGCAAAACGTCACTGTATTCCAAGCGACCTAAAAGCGGAATGGAACACGTTAAATGAGCAAACAGCGTGTTTTGAAACTGAGGCGCTTTATAGAAGTGCTGTGAAAGGCCAGGAAATGAATAAGCACATTGATTATTCAGGTTCGGTGAAAGAGCTTTCTCAATTAGTAAAACAACTTAAAACGCTAAATAAAAAGGTTAACGTTACACGAGTTCATCACTAATACCTGCGATGACACGCCACGGTTATGGCTATTTTAAGTTTCGCTGAGTGGGTATTTATCTTTGCGGACTAATGGTATGAGGCCTCAAGCATTCTCCGTGCCTCAGGCCTAAGCAAAAATTCGTGTTACTTTTTCTTTTTAAGGAGTACCAATGTTCTTACTTTACGCGTGCCATAGCTGGCAAGCCTTAGAAAGTCTTCGCGGGCAACCGGAATGTGTTGATACTCGACAGGCTGCCCCTCACTCGCATCTGGATCGTGCAGATAATAGCAATGAGAATCGCAGCTAGTCACCGCAACCCAATGGGGAACCTTTTTCTTATCGAACGCGTATGTGCTGATTAAGCACAATACTGCCCCGCCAGCTTTAAGGGTTTGGTCGATAACATCAACTCGCCAGTCAGAGATTTCAACAGAAATGCCTTTTCTACGTGCCTCTGCCATAAACTGCGACTCAACATTTTCGACTATCGCTTTCTTGTTAGTATCTCTAACGCCATCAACAAAAAGCGGGACATCCTGATTGATGACCACTTTCGCTGCATAACCTTCGTTTACCGCGGCGAGCGCTAATCCCACCGGGTGGCAACCGCCATGACCTGACATCATAAATATCGTGGTAGCAGTACGCCACAACGATAGTTCTTTTTTTTGGGTCATCTCATAGCGATTGTTCAATGCACACATTGCCATCATTAATGCTGACGGACCGCAGGTAAAATCAGTCGTCTGTTGGTACCACGGATAAACCTCTGGCTTAACTGACTTACTCGGCACCAACACTTTTTGCATACGTAATGCGTCAGTGTGATCGTCGTAGTAATCGGTATACATACCAAACTGAGTAAACCCTAACTTTTTATACAGAGCAATGGCGCCAGCATTACCTACTGCCACTTCCAGGCGCATAAATCGCTTTCCCCGCAAAAGCGCCCGCTCCCCCAAGCTATTTATGAGCTTTTCAGCAACGCCAAGCCCCCTCGCTTCAGGCAAAACTGCAATAGAATAAAGTCGAGTGAGCTGCGTTCCACGACGCAGCAGCAACAGTCCATAGCCAACAATACTATTTACACTCGGCTTATTTTTGTCGAGGTTAGAACTTGAAGTCGACGGCTCACGCTCGGCCACAATAAGCTCTGCGTGCTGTGCATCAATGTAAAATTTGAAACGGCTTTTACTTAACCTGTCGGTGGTGAAACAAGTTTGCTCAATGTGCTGAAGCGAAGCAAGGTCGTGTAATGTCGCAACGCGTAGCACTACACTCGACTGCGTAGAAGGCACACCGGCACCATTTGTCGATTTAGTATTAGATACGCCCTCAGCTAGGCCAAATGCACGATTTGCGCTTTCCTGTGGACTTGCATTATTCACTTCAATTACTCGCTCAGCCGATGTGATCATCGCCCTCTTTGCTCCAACCTGTCAGCAAATTCCTGCATAATTAATTCGTACAGCTCTTTGCCTAAATATTTATCTTCCACACCCGAGTCAATACTAGGGTTGTCGTTCACTTCAATAACATAAACCGCATTGCCGGCTTGCTTGATGTCTACACCATATAAGCCATCGCCCACGGCTTTAGCGGCCTTGATAGCGGCTTGTAACACCGGCTTAGGCACTTCAAATGTTGGCATAGTGGCAAATCCACCCGAAGAGAATCGATCTCCCTGATGGTTGTAAATTTGCCAATGGTTGCGCACCATAAAGTATTGGCAAGCGTAAATAGGTTTGCCACCTAATACACCAATTCGCCAGTCGAATTCAGTGAATATATATTCCTGAACCAAAACAAGTGCCGATTCAGCCAGCATTTGTTCTAAGCGCGCTTTTAACGCTTCTTTATTTTCAGCTTTATGCACACCGCGGGAAAACGAGCTTTCTGGCAGTTTTAAAACAAGCGGCAAACCAAAGTCAGCTATGAGTTTTTCGCATACTTCATCAGTAGCGCTCGATACAAACGTCGCTTTCGGCGCTGGCACTTTTTGATAAGCAAACGCATCTTGCAGGTACACTTTGTTACAGCAGCGCAGAATTGACTGCGTATCGTCCATAACCACAATGCCTTCTCGCTCTGCGGCACGCGCTAAACGGTAAGTATGATGGTCAATCGCCGTCGTTTCACGAATGAACAATGCATCATAGTGACCCAATTCTTCTTGCGACAGGCGACTCACCACATCTGCGCGAAAGCCCACTTTTTCAGCTGCTTTAACAAAGTTTTTAATGGCGCGTTCGTCACTAGGCGGCGTGCTCTCTTCTGGGTTAACCAAAATGGCCATGTCCCAACGAGTACGCTTGCTCGTTTTACCAGCCTTCCACTGTATTTTGGTATGTGCTTCTAATTGCTCAATGAAACGCGCTTGTTGCTTGGCATCTAAGTCTTTAAACGCTTTTGCCTGTACGCTTGCAAAGCCTTCAATTTGTACTTTACCCGTGGCTTTAGGCGACACTTTCGTATCGGTAACTGTTGGGCTTAACACCAAAACAGGGTACGGGTATTTTTCAAACGCTTGGCGCGCCAAACGCTTAAAGCGCTGATCTTTCACTTCGCCGAAAAGTACTAATATAGGCTCATCAGTAATTTCTGTATTGTCTTGAGATACCGACAAAGAGAAGACGATGCGATCGATACTTTTCTCTTCCGCCATGCGTAAATCGTTAATGGTATTTACAGAAGGCAATACAGAGTGATTACGTGCCTGAGCCAAAAGTGAACAATAGTACCCTTCGCTTAAGTAACGCGTGGTATCACAAATATTAATAACGCGTGTTTTGGGCTCGTTCAACTTTGGAAACTCAGCAAGATAATCTTGAAAAGTCAGCACGGTTAAAGCTGTGTTACAAAAAGGAGTAACATCATCAGTAACAATCAGTGTATTGTGCATGTAATTCGCTTCTAAGTAGTGTGTTGTCAGTTACAATTAAGGGCGTGTTTGTTCAATTTACAAACACGATTAAAGTAGCGCTGAGTTTACGCTTTACTCATCATTTGCATAGCATTATCAGCACGGCTTTTTTTCATCGTTAAGACAACGAAAACTAATGTGCATTTGAATAGATTGAAACGACTTTTGTTTATTGAGTTTGCCTATACATTGAAGTAAGCAAACAAGATACGAATGGTTTAAGGAGTACGTATGTTATTAGCCAGCTTGGCTATTTTAATCGGATTACCGGTTTTGCTTTGGAGCGCAGGGAAGTTTGTAGGTGGTGCCGCATCGGTAGCCAATCATTTCGGTGTTTCCCCCTTGCTCATCGGTATGCTCATTATTGGGTTTGGTACATCGGCCCCCGAGATTATTGTTTCCATATTTGCTGCAATCCAGGGCAACTCTGGCATAGCGCTGGGCAACGCCTATGGCTCAAATATCGCCAATATCCTGTTAATCCTTGGCCTTACCGCAATCATTAGTCCTATTGCGGTTAAATCTGAAATCATTAAGAAAGAGCTGCCTGTTTTACTTGGCATCACCTTCTTTGCCGCATGGCAGGTGTGGGACTTAAATATCTCGAAAGACGACGCATTCTCTTTGTTGGGACTGTTTGTGCTTCTGCTTTCTTGGAGTATTTATCACGGTATGAAAGGCGACAAAGACGCCCTCGCCGACGAATACGATGAAGAGATTAATAGCAACGAAGGTACGGTAAAAACCCACGTAATGTGGTTGATTGCGGGGCTTTTATTGCTAGTTGCAAGCTCGCGTATGCTGGTATGGGGCGCGGTAGAAGTCGCCACCTTCTTTGGTGTTAGCGATACTATTATCGGGTTGACGGTTATCGCAATTGGTACATCGTTACCAGAACTTGCATCATCGCTAATGGCGGTGAAGAAAGGCGAACACGATTTAGCCATTGGTAACGTGATCGGATCTAATATGTTCAACACTTTGGCAGTAGTGGGCATTGCAGGCACCATTCAGCCAATGACTGTAGGTTCTGAGTTTTTATACCGCGACGTTATGGTGATGTTCGCATCAACCATTGCCCTATTCATTTTCTGTATTGGCATTAAGCGCCAAGGACGTTTAAACCGTCTGGAAGGCGGAGCATTTGTGCTGGCCTACGCGGCCTATACGTACTGGCTTATCCAAGCTGCTTTTATTTAAGTTATTGCCGCAAGCCTTGTAAATAATAACGCTTATTATGCATCGCTCACTTGATGGGAAGCTCACTGCAAACCCATCAAGTAACATAAACACAGCTTGTCGAAAGCGCTACTCACAAGGCTTTGTTATTTGTCCTTGAGTTATATTTTTGTCGTGCACCGCATGTAGAGCGCTTTCTCTATTATTTACAGGCCCAGTGTGGTAGCCAGCGTGATTAGGCTTATCGCCGCAATAGCAAATAGAATGAATAGGTTTATGCCAAAGCTATCGCTTTGACGACGGTTTCTTCTGGCACGCATAATTATGCTAACCAAACTCACTATTAAACATACCTGCAGCATGATGGTCATGGCCGATAAATGACTTTCAGACCAACTGGTATCGCCTTTTATTTCCCAGTACTGCTGCACGCCACTGATAAAGTCAGGGCGCGCATAGTGAAACAGTATGAGTACGACAACCATGCCAACCCAGCCAACGATGTTTAACCCAAGCATCACCTTATAAAAAGGCGTTTTAGAACGGGGCGTTGAACGTCGCTCTGCAAGTTGCTCGTAAGTCATAGAACTTCTCTCATTTTCGGCATCGCTAGAACGGTCAGCGTCACTTTGCGTAGCACTCGGTTCTTGTGCTTGCTGAGACACTGGCGTGTTCGAATCATTTTTATTTCCCATTTGTCACTCTGTTCTCTGGCATCCCGCTTTATGTTGGGTATACTAGCGTGCTATTGGATTGTATTTCATTGGTTATTTTTACATCACCAAGTCATGTTTCGATCTGTATTTTGCTTACATTTGGCGTCAAGCGAATTGCGAAAAGCCTTTTGAAAAGCGAAAAGCTATTACGGATTCTAGTAAGTTATCGGCATGACAATCCAAAAACATTGACTATAAAGCAAATTTTAGTGCATTTTTTCATTCACAGTTTAATGCACTGTGTTGTTGAAAATGACTCAATAGTAAGCAACAACATAAAATTAGTAAGACGGAGAAATTAACATGACGCATGCGCCCGTAGTTGACGTACTTAAAGGTAAGTACGCCGTTGGCGAATCGGTAACCGTAAAGGGTTGGGTAAGAACACGCCGCGACTCTAAAGCGGGGTTATCATTTATTGCACTACACGACGGTAGTTGCTTCGATCCTGTACAAGTTATTGCGCTAAATTCTCTGTCAAATTATGCCGATATCCAGCGCTTAACAGCAGGCTGCTCATTATCGGTTACCGGTACAGTGAAAGAGTCTCAGGGCCAAGGCCAAGCCGTTGAAATTGACGCAACTGACGTTGAAGTTTTGGGTTGGGTAGAAAACCCTGATACCTACCCAATGGCCGCTAAACGTCACAGCATTGAGTACCTTCGCGAATATGCGCACCTTCGCCCACGCACTAACGTTATCGGCGCGGTAACCCGTGTTCGCAACTGTTTGTCTCAGGCGATTCACCGCTTTTTCCATGAGAAAGGTTACTTCTGGATCTCTACGCCTATTCTAACGGCAAGCGATACGGAAGGTGCAGGTGAAATGTTCCGCGTATCAACCCTTGATATGATGAACCTTCCACGCGACGACAAAGGTAATGTTGACTATTCAGAAGATTTCTTCGGCAAAGAAACCTACCTTACGGTATCAGGTCAGCTTAACGTTGAAACTTACTGTACAGCTATGTCTAAGGTGTACACCTTCGGCCCTACGTTCCGTGCAGAGAACTCAAACACATCTCGTCACCTCGCCGAGTTTTGGATGATTGAGCCTGAAGTGGCGTTTGCTGAATTGAAAGACGTAGCACAACTAGCTGAAGACATGCTGAAGTATGTATGTAAGGCCGTGCTTGAAGAACTGCCTGACGACATGGCGTTCTTTGCTCAGCGTATTAAGAAAGACGCCATTGAGCGTTTAGAAAAGTTAGTAAGCTCTGACTTTGTTCGCATGGACTACACTGACGCTATCGAAATTCTGCAAAACTGCGGCAAAGAATTCGAATTCCCTGTTGAATGGGGTATCGATTTATCTTCTGAGCACGAGCGCTATCTTGCAGAAGAACACGTTGGTGCGCCAATTATCATGCAAAACTACCCGAAAGATATTAAAGCGTTCTACATGCGCATTAACGATGACGGTAAGACTGTTGCAGCAATGGATGTACTCGCGCCAGGTATCGGTGAAATCATCGGTGGTTCACAGCGTGAAGAACGC
This sequence comes from Alteromonas sp. CyTr2, assembly GCF_947311905.1. Taxonomy (NCBI): domain Bacteria; kingdom Pseudomonadati; phylum Pseudomonadota; class Gammaproteobacteria; order Alteromonadales; family Alteromonadaceae; genus Alteromonas; species Alteromonas sp. CyTr2. The sequence continues at coordinate 130,038 of NZ_CAMZMZ010000003.1, forward strand.
CTAGACGTTTTCGATGCACGCCTTGACGAAATGGGCCTATCGAAAGAAGACTACGCGTGGTACCGCGACCTTCGCCGCTACGGCACCGTACCTCACTCAGGTTTCGGTCTTGGTTTCGAGCGTCTTGTAGCATACGTAACTGGCATGCAAAACGTACGTGACGTGATCCCATTCCCACGTACACCGGGCAACGCTAGCTTCTAAGCAGTTGTTCGCTAGATTTAAAAGCCCGCATGTAGATTGCTACATGCGGGCTTTTTTACTTCTTGAACCGTTATAGTCAGTAGCGTGGTTAAGTCCTTTTCTAACTCAGAAATATCTTCTGCTTGTTCCTTAGTAAGTTGCGCTTCACCATTTTCAAGCTCATTTTCCGTTACGTTTTCTATGCTTATTAAAGGGTTAGCACTTTCACTACTAAATTCAGAGAGTAGCCCAACTTGCCCAGCTAAAACTCCCAGCTGCAGCGCCACGCCCCGTGTCCATGCTAGCCTTACCAATGTGGTAGAGGTAGCGAACCGATAGTGTTTTGGATGCCAAAACCGCGCAACGCCAAACGGCTTCAATAGCAGTAAGAAAAACAGATAGAAAATAATAAGAAGCATACCACCCCAAAAGCATGCTGGTTGCTAAAAAATAACATCGCTGAGCGAAGGTAATACTTATCCAAAAACGCAAAAAACCAACACGCCTTTTCAGGAATAAACGACTTACCTGCTTCTTAATTTTTCCATATACACTACGAATTTCGTTTGCTATTTCCATCACTTAATCGTCAATTATTGTTGTTATACTGATAAATACGACTGGCTATACTTCCCGACATGCCTGCAATAAGCTATGCTGTTGATTCTAAAAATCAACGGGTTATACCTCTAGGCTGCTATCTATCATACAACGAGCATACAAAAAGTGGCGTGCAAAAGCATATGGCTGAATCAAATACGTTATCTATAGTTTGTGAGCAATGCCATACTCAGGTACACATTCCCGCCCTAGCACACAGGCAACGGGCCGTGTGCCCAGTATGTAACCACACACTAATATCTCATCGCGATGGCGCAAGCGAAAAGTTGCTCGCTTATACTTTCAGTGCTCTGATATTTTTATTACTTTCGTTACCTTTTAACTTTCTGACATTTAAAGCTAGCGGTCAAAAGCACAGTATTGACTTGCCCACCGGCATTACCGTACTCATTGAAAACGATTATTTATCACTAGCGATAATAACCAGCTTAGCGACGCTACTGCTGCCCGGAATGGTACTCGGCGGCCTGCTATTGTTATCGTTAGCTCAATTACAAAACCGACGCCCCTTTTACTTGCCGCGGCTTTACAAACTTGTGAAAGCCCTCTTACCGTGGAGCATGGCAGAAATTTTTCTTGTTGGTACCTTGGTTAGCCTTATAAAAATTACCGAATTGGCCGACGTTTCCATAGGCCTATCATTTTACGCATTCGTTGGCTTTTCAGCGTTCACGGCTCTTTGTATATCCCAATTTGATCCCACACGCTACGCCATGTGGATGTCTCAAGGCCAACCACCACAACCTAAACCACTGTGTGAAGCACAAGCGCAAGAGAGTATTCAGCGCACGTGGGCGTTGTTGATCACCGCTTGTATCTTATATATTCCTGCTAATGTACTGCCAATTATGTATACTGAATTTTTTGGCCAAGAGACGCCCAATACCATTATTGGTGGTGTCATATCGTTGTGGGAATCGGGCTCGTATCCAGTGGCGATTATTATTTTAGTTGCCAGCGTGGTAGTGCCAGTGGCAAAAATTATCATTCTTGCTTGGCTGAATTTTTCCGTACAGCGAGAGAAAACCACTTCAAAACAATTACGTATACGTTACTACCGCATCACTGAGGCGATAGGCCGCTGGTCGATGATAGACGTTTTTGTTGTAGCAGTGCTGGTATCCCTTATTCAGATGGGGAACACCATGTCTATTTATCCAGGCCAAGCGGCACTCGCCTTTTGTGCCGTTGTATTTGTAACGATGATAGCCGCGATGACGTTTGATTCGAGGCTAATTTGGCAGCAGTGGAAGCAATTACCATGACCATAAACGATCCGAACATTAATGAAGCTAAGGTCAAACCGACCTCGTCCATTTCTCGCATTTGGATTATCCCAATTCTTGTTATCGTTATTGGTGGCTGGATGGTGTACTACCAATGGAAGAATCAGGGCCCTCTTATTACGATAGAGCTGCATTCGGCAACAGGTATTGAGGTAAACAAAACACCAATAAAAGTGCGCGACCTAGATATTGGACAGGTAAAAAAGATAACGCTAAAACCTGACTTGAACGGCGTACTTGTCACGGCCAGAATTGATGCTAGCGCGGCCCATCTACTCAATGAAAATGCAAAGTTTTGGGTTGTCGCCCCCCGTATAAGTTTTTCAGAGGTTTCAGGGCTTAACACCCTCTTGTCTGGCAGCTATATTGCCATGTCAGCCCGTGATAAAGGCAAAGAGCAACTCCATTTTACGGCACTTGAGCGCCCACCGGTTACGCCTCCTGGCACTCCAGGGCTGCATGTTATGTTAAAAAGTGACGACGAATTTGCCTACAAACCTGGCGATCCTGTTATTTATAAAGGGTTTAAAGTTGGCGAGTTTGAAGACGCTACCTTTAATATTGAAGAACGTGTGGTGTATTACGACGCATTTATTGAAGCGCCTTACCATAAACTCATAACCAACACGACACGTTTCTGGGATGTTAGCGGTGTTAAATTGTTGCTTGAATCGAACGGTGTAAGCGTTGAAACAGGCAGCTTGGAAACCTTATTAGCAAACGGTATCACCTTTGGGATCCCTGACGGCGTGCCAAAAGGTGAACAAGTGCTAGATAACGCCTTTTTCACAATTTATGGGGATAGCACATCCGCCTCAGATGCACGTTATAAAGTCGCCGCTGAATACTTGCTACTTATCGATGAAAGTGTGCGAGGTCTAACCGTTGGCGCACCGGTTGAATACCGTGGTATTGAAATTGGCAACGTAACTGCTATCAACTCCTTCCCTGCTTTAGATGGCAACATTTTGGAGCGAGATTATCCCATCCCCGTGCTTATTAATATTTACCCCGGTAAAGCAAGGCAGCCAGATACCAAAGAAGGCCTTAGTGCAATAAAGCAAACCATTCGAAACTGGCTAGAAAGAGATCTTCGCGCATCGCTACGCATGGGTAATGTATTAACAGGTGGTTTGTATGTAGATTTACAGCATGTACCTGATGCCGACAGTAACAGCGGCATTGAAGTGATTAACGGCTACGAAGTAATTCCTACTGTTAGTAACGAGTTCACGCAATTGACGCAAAAGGCCGACGCAATTTTAGACAAAATCAATCAGCTTCCGCTTAAGGAAATGGTGGAAAATGTGCAGTTAGCCGTTGAAGACATGCGTTTAGCTGCTGAGTCTGTGGAAACGGCAAGCAGCGACTTTGATGTACTTATCGCTGATATTGATGCGAAAGCATTAAATAGTAATCTTAATCAGGTTCTTGTTAGCCTTGATGGCCTGCTTAAAAATTACAGCGAGGGTGGTTTTAACCAGTCTGAGATAAAAGAGACCGTTGATGCGCTGCAAGAAACCATGCGCAATATTCAGCCTTTATTGTTAAAGCTAAACCAGTCTCCGAATAGTTTAATATTTTCAAAGGATGATGAAGCGGACATTCAACCTAAAGCAAAGAATTAGCGCAGCAGAGTCAAACAAATGCGCGGTTAATTTTCGAGCAACAATGGTGTAAAAAATGAATGCTCTTTATCCTTGATAATTAGCCGATATTAAGAAAGTAATACGCTACAGTGAATGTCAATTGACAGTAATGCCATAGCGAAACATTCAAAAACAAGGATGGAAGGAATAAATAGAATGATACAGCAGTTTAATGTTTTCCCATCTCAACCTACAGGTAAAGCGCTGTTTATCGGTGTATTTGCGCTTTTCACCTGCGTATTATCGGCGTGTAGTAGCGCGCCTCGTTCGCTGACATACTATTTACTTCACACCACGGGTGACAGTGCATATACCGTAAACAAAGCATCAACAGCTGTTGTAATAGATAAGATAACCCTACCGGAATATCTCAAACACCGTGGGCTTGTGTACCAAACCAGTGACACCAACTTGCATATCTCAACCAGTCACTTGTGGGCCGAGCCTGTAGACGAAGGGCTTACTAAGGCGCTAACCAGCGCGTTAGCATCAAAGCAAGTGTCATTGCTTCGCCCCGATCACTACGCAAGTGAAGAAGCCATTCATATGGCGTTGCACCTCAATGATTTTGTCAGCACCTATGAAGGGGAAGTTATTCTATCTGGCCAATATGTGATTACTCACGTGGAAGGCCAAACGCAAAGCTACCCATTTTTATACAAAACGCTCCTTGAAGATGATGGATTTTCTCCAAGTATCAAAGCAATGAGAAATACTATCCAACAACTTGCAGAAGATATTAGAAAAACTGTGACAAAATCTGCTTAATCATGTTCGGCTCTCTCAAGCAATACGTATTTAGTGGCGTAAGCCGTCACTACAAAGATGAAACCAACAGACGCATTATGGTGGTGAACCTTTTTGCGGCAGTGGGTATGTCTATCACGTTCTTGCTTGGCTCCAGGGCTTTTATTGACGGTGAATATTCCCTTTCCACTACCCTATTTACTGCCAGTGTAGTATTTGCTATTTCACAGCGGTTACAAGTTCGGTTTGCATCAGCCAAAGCTCGTACATGGTCTATAACACTTCTCATTATCTGTTTAATGGTACTAACTCTCCTACTGCTGATTACCGGTGGTAAAGACAATACCGGTCCCCTTTGGATTTACTTGGTGCCGCCAGTCACTATGTTTTTTGCAGGCTTTGTCAGAGGCCTCATCGCACTTATTGCCTTCACGCTAGTTAGCGCCATCGTACTTTTCGGCTTCAATGACGCTTCATTTGTAGCAAACTACACCTACGCGTTTAAAACTCGTTTACTGTATTCTTTTTTAACCGTTTCATTTCTGTCGGCGTTTTATGAGTACAGTAGACAAAAAAGTTACGACACCGCACTTTATTTAAGTGAGCAGTTTGAGCGCCAGGCCAAGCATGACCACTTAACTCAGTTATTAAACCGGCGAGGGGCGCAGCAGTGTCTAGAGCGCGAGTACGCAGGAATGCTGAGAAGCAAACGTAAATTTTCGGTCGCCCTTGCAGATATTGACCGCTTTAAAAGTATTAATGACACCTTAGGCCATGAACAAGGTGACGAGGTCCTTCGTCAGATTTCAAAAGTGTTTAGTTCTCGCCTGCGAGGACAAGATATTCTCGCACGGTGGGGTGGCGAAGAATTCATGTTCATCTTTACCGATACCGATGAAGCGGGTGCTGTAAATGCTTTGGAAAATATTCGAGATATTTTGAACAACGCACCGCTTAATATTAACGGTAGCGAGATCCATGTAACGAGTAGTTTCGGGGTGAGCGAAGTTAATCCCGATATAGATATTTCCTGCGCCGTTCGTCGAGCAGACCAAGCACTTTACTATGCCAAAGATAATGGTCGAGATTGCGTGTGTGAATTTTCGGCGCTGAGCTCCCCCTCTTTTTCAGAAAACTAAACCAATTTCCCTGTTTAAATTAGTAGGGATAACTGACTTTATACAAAATTGACTCATGTTTGGTTACATTTGCGCTGTATTCCTGAAACACTTTAGCGCTACACTATGTAAAGTATTCGCTATAAAAGTAGATTTAGCCATGAAATGGATGAAAGTTGCACTGCCTATTGGTGTTTTATTAGTAGGCTACTTAGGTATGAAAGGAATCGAAGCCTCTGCCTCTGATAATACTATTACAGAGGAAGTTGATACCCGTCCAATGGTGACTATTGAAGCCTTATCGCCAGAAGACGTGCGCGTTCAACTTACCTCGTATGGCGAAATAACGCCCCTTGAAACCACAAACCTTGCAGCTCAGGTATCGGGAGAAGTTGAGCGCTGGAACCCTAAATTTGTGAGCGGCGGTCTGGTTCGACGTGGCGAAACCTTATTTGAAATAGAAGCTGACGCATATGAAGCGGCATTATTGCTGGCTGAAGCTAACCTCGCTAGCGCGCAAGCACAGCTTATCCAAGAGCAAGCGCAAGCTGATGTTGCTGCCAAAGAAGCGAAAACGATGCCTAACGCAAGGGTAACTGACCTTTACCTTCGCAAACCTCAAGTGATGAGTGCGCAAGCTGGTGTAAAATCAGCAGAGGCGCAGCTTAAAATCGCCAAGCGTGATTTAGACAACTGTAAGGTAAAAGCACCATACAATGCACTTATAGTATCGAGAGATATCAGCACTGGTGACTATGTTACTCAAGGCACGCCAGTCGCTGTTATTAACAACATCGAATACGCTGAAGTAACCTTCCCTGTAGCAGGCTTTGACCGTGTTTTTCTAGCAGACAACACCATTGGTAGTGAAATCGCCATCGAAGTAGATGATGTACAGGGCACTACCGTAAAAGGTACCATTCACCGTGATACGGGTGTGGTAGATAACACCACGCGTATGAGCTATTTCGTTGCCCGTATTGAAGATCCTTACGCCATCAATTCGTCGAAGCCTATCGTGAAGTTTGGTTCGTATAGCACAATCGCATTTGAAGGAAAAACCCTTAGTGACGTATACCGCGTACCTCAAGAGTTGGTAACCAATCGATTGTTATGGACGTTAGATGACGAAGACAGGTTAAAATCGCAAAAGGTTAAAGTTGTTCGCGAGGAAAATGGCGACTTCCTTATTCAAGGCGATTTCAATGCCAAAAAAGTCGTGATGAGTTTGCCTGAATATCCTCAAAACGGTATGCCTGTTAAGGTCATTGAGACCACGACCGAAATTGTGACAGCAAAAGCAAACTAAGGAGCTGTCATGGAAAACCACAACGATACACAAACAGGCATTATTTCTTGGTTCGCCAGAAACTCCGTGGCCGCCAACCTATTGATGATTTTTATCGTCATCATGGGTATAGCGAGCTATTTCACCATTCAGCGTCAGATGTTTCCAAACATTGAAATAAACTACATCACCGTTGAAGCCAACTACCCTGGCGCTTCACCTCAAGAGATTGAAGAGAGTATTTTCATTAAAGTTGAGGAAGCAGTAAAAGACATTACTGAGATTAAGCGTACGGTTTCACGTGCATTTCGCGGCGGCGGTGCAGTTACACTGGAAATTGATACCAAAGCTGAATTAACAGATGTACTTGATAAGGTGAAGCTTCGCGTTGACAGTATTGCCACCTTCCCCGCTGGCATGGAGCCAGTTAATGTTTCCCAAGTAGAGTTCCAGCAGCAAGTTATTGAAATGCCTCTTGTCGGTGACTTGCCTTTGTCAGAACTCAAAGTGCTGGCAAAAGAGGTGGAAGATGAGCTTCTACAACTTGGCTCTATCTCTTTGGTTGAAGCCAATACACCGGACGATGAAATTGCCATTGAAATTAAACCGGATACGCTTAGAAAGTACGGTTTAACTATTGCCGACGTTACACAGGCAATTAATAGTTACTCTGCCAACATTTCCGCAGGTCAGCTTAGAACTAACTCAGGTATCGTATCGGTACGCGTTGAAAACCAGTACTACAGCGGCGATGAGTTTAAGCAAATTCCCATCAAAATCGGTGCGGGCGGCGCTAAGGTAACCTTGGGCGATGTCGCTTATATCAACGATGGATTTGTTGAAGGTGAACGCTACTTTAAATACAACGGCATGAACGCTATCTACATTGCCGTTAAAGCCACTAAAACCCAAAACACCATTCCTGTAGCCGAAACCGTAAAAGCCTATATTGATCAGAAAAACGAAAGCCTTCCTCAAGGAGTAAGCCTAGAAATTCTGGTTGATATGACCTATTACCTTAACGCTCGTTTAGACATGATGTTGTCTAACCTGGTTCAAGGCTCAATTCTAGTGGCGCTAATGTTAACCCTGTTCTTGCGCTTTAGGCTTGCCGTGTGGGTAATGGTTGGTTTACCGGTATGTTTCCTTGGTGCCATGATGTTAATGCCTTTGTTTGGTGTAAGCATAAACATCCTCTCACTGTTCGCATTTATAATGGTATTAGGTATTGTGGTTGATGATGCCATTGTTATTGGCGAGAGTGCTTACACCGAAATTGAAAGCAAAGGTGGCGGTGTTGACAATGTTATCCGCGGTGCCAAGCGCGTAGCCACACCCGCTACATTTGGTGTATTAACCACTATCGCCGTGTTTGCGCCGTTTACGCTAAGCAGCGGACCTGAAGGCACTTTCTTCTACAATATCGCTGTTGTCGTAATCTTGTGTTTAGCATTCAGCTTAGTTGAATCAAAACTCATTCTGCCGGCACACTTAGCCCACACTAAATTTTCCCCAGTTAAACCAAACAGCTGGCGGGCGCGTTTTAACAAGCGATTCTTTGCTTTTGTTAACGGTCCTTACAAGCGTTCTCTAGCGAAAGCGATTGAATGGCGCTGGGCAGTGCTGATGATGTTTGTCGCACTGTTAATGTTAAGCATGGGCCTAATTGGTGCTAATTACGTAAGGATGGTGCCAAATCCTAAAGTACCTCATGACTTTCCAAGCGTTAAAATAGAGATGAATGAAAACGTCTCAGACTTAGCAGCCATTAACGCGTTGAAAATTGTTGAGCAAACAATTTTAGATGTTGAAGAACAAATCATCGATGAGTTCGGTCAAGGCATGATAAGAGATCGCCTCGCATTTAATGAAGACAGAACTGAAGGCCGTATTTTAGCGCCGTTAGTTAACGAAGAAGACCGCCCTATCGACACGTTTGAGCTTGCTCGTCGCTGGCGCGAAGCCATTCCTGAAATTACCGGCATGAAATCATTTACCGTAGTTGATGACGTAAACGGTGATGGTGATGACGGCGAATTTGGCTATTTACTCTTTGGCCCTGATATCGACACCCTAAACGCAGCAGGTCTTAAATTTATTGAAATGCTGCAGCAGCAAGAAGGCTTGTTTGACGTTAGCTCAACTATCGACCCTCCAAGCAAAGAAGTACAAATGACATTGCTTCCAGTTGCGTACGACTTGGGTCTTACTCTGTCTAATATCGCTTCTCAAGTAGGTGCTGGCTTCTACGGCGGCGAGGCACAACGTGTTATTCGAAAGGGTGAAGAAGTGAAAGTGATGGTGCGCTACCCAGAGCTTACCCGCGAACGCTTCGCCGACTTGAAGTACTCTTTGATCACCACGCCTAATGGTCAGGAAGTTATGCTGGGTGACGTTGTGGCCTTAGAGGAGAAACCAGGTATAAGCTACATTCGCCGTGAAGGTGGATACCGTAGCGTTTACATTTGGGGCAATATCGATGAAGAAAAGATTGAACCAAACGAAGTGGTCACTGAAATTAGAGAGAAGCTACTTCCTCAATTAAAAGAGTCGTTCCCGTCGGTTATGACTGAACTTGGCGGTGACATTGAGGAGCAGCAAGCGCAACAGAATGAGCAGATATTGTTTTTCTTAGCTGCCATGATCATGGTGTATATCCTTCTTGCTGTACCACTTAAAAGTTATGGGCAACCACTTATTATCATGTCGGTTATCCCGTTTAGCTTTACAGGCGCAGTCTTCGGCCACTTTGTGCTGGGCTTAGACTTATCTATGATGTCTAACTTTGGCCTAATCGCTGCCGCAGGGGTTGTTATCAATGACTCACTAGTTATGACTGACTTTGTGAACCAGCGCCGTGCACAAGGCTACAGCATTAAAGAAGCGGTGACCGAGGCTGGTACCGCGCGCTTCCGAGCGATTACGTTAACCTCAATCACTACGTTTGTGGGCGTACTGCCCATTATGTTTGAAACAAGCCTACAGGCAGCGTTTGTTGTACCAATGGCTGCGGCACTCGGTTTTGCTGTACTTTACGCTACGCTTGTAACGCTTATATTGGTGCCGTGCTTGTACTTAATACTGCTTGATTTACGTGGTCCGTTTACGTTTATTAAGCGCAAGATTGTACGCAAAAAGCCTACTAAGGATAACGACGGCAATAGTACTTCTCATACACATGTACCTCAGCCAAGTGCATCGATGGACTAGCTTTTATCGCTGAGAAAAGCTACAAACACCTAACTGTTTTAAAATGAGCCTTTATTGGCTCATTTTTTTTGATTATTTATGATGGGAGTCACCATGAGCAACACCATTTCAATAAGACCAGCCACGCCTGAGGATATTTCACAAATTCGCCAGTTCATTCTGGAACTTGCTATTTATGAAAAAGCAGAGCATGAAGTAGAAGCAGATGAAGAAGCGCTATTAAAAACATTATTCGGAGAAGGCGCAACCGCGCATTGTGTAATGTGTGAAAGCGCTGACGCGCCTATTGGTTTCGCTGTGTATTTCTTTAATTACTCTACGTGGCAAGGACGCAATGGACTCTACCTTGAAGATTTGTATGTTTCACCAAAATCACGTGGCCTGGGTGCAGGGAAAGCATTATTGCAACACTTAGCTAAAACAGCGGTAGAAAACGACTGCGGGCGTTTCGAATGGAGCGTATTAGATTGGAACAAACCAGCTATCGATTTTTACGAGTCACTTGGCGCTAAACCAAAGAGTGAATGGTTAGGCTATCGTATGGATGGACAGACACTTATCGACTTTGCAAAGCAAGGCGAATAGAGCACAAAGTCTCTAAATACAAAGTGCAGAGATAAAAAAAGCCATTCGCTTTCGCGAATGGCTTTTAAACAATATTTTAAAACTGACGGTTAGTTTAGAAAGAACCAATCAGTGATAGACGCGCATTAATTGGCGCACCTACTGTTACCTGATGCGTAGAGTGTGCATTCGGGAAGTAAAGCGTATCAGTCAAGTTTTCAACGTTTAACTGAAGGCGCATTTTGTCGCTAAGCGTGTAGTAAGCAGACGCATCAACACGGGTATAGCTTGGCAGTACAGGTGACGTAGCACTTGTCGATACTTTACTTTCGTCCTGATATGTAGCACCAATGCCGAAGCCAAATACTTCATTCACTTCGTAGGTTGTCCATACTGACATGGTGTTTTCAGGTAGCTCACGAAGCTCCACACCACTTGCATTTTCGCCATCAAGGTTGCTGTAGTTCGCAGTAATATACCACTTGTCTGTGATATAACCTTGCAGCTGTAGCTCAAAACCAGATACATCTGAGTCAACTTCAACAAAGCTTTCAGGGTCATTCGGGTCGTTATCCAATGACGTCTGCTCGTTCTCAAAGATAGCTGCTGTAAAGCTCATGCTGTCGTTGAAGTCCCACTTAACACCAATTTCTTGGTTCGTGAACGTGTCTGGATCTAGCGCGTTTGCGTCGCCATTAATATTCGCATATTGCTCGCCGCTGCGTGGCAAGAATGACTCACTGTAGCTAGCGTATATAGAGATATTTTTCTGTGGCTTATACACTAGGCCTGCACGCGGTGACACTTCTTCGTCTTTTCTGCTGCGTGTCTCTAAAACTTCAGGGTCCGCGTTGAATACTTCAATATCGAAGCTGTCAAAACGTGCACCTAGTACAAGGTCGAAGTTGTCTGATAGTGCAATTTCATCTTGAACATAGAAAGAGTATACATCCAAGTCTACATGCGTATCGTCGTTCAAGTCAGAGAAGTCTGCTGTAACTGTTACGCCTTCAGCATTTGTACCAGTTAAACCACGGAAGCTTAACGGACGTGAAATATTAAACGTTTCTCTATCACCGTCAGTGGAATCAAACACAGGGTTGTAACGATCTTGGTTTGACTTGGTATTAATAACCTCACCACCGAAGATAACCGTGTGCCCAATGCTTCCCGTTTCAAATTCGCCAACTAGGTTAGAAGACAAGATCATGTTTTCACGCTGCGTAGTATCAACGTATCCGTCTAGCGTTACTTGCTCAGTCTCAGCGTTATAACCTGCCGCATAAAAGGTCGAGTAAACTTTGTCATAGTCACCGTAAAAAGCGTTGAAGTTACCTTTCAGGTTATCTGAGAAAGTGTGCTCAACGTTTGCACGGAACACGTCAGCGCCCAATGTTTGGTAATTGTTATCTGGATCGCCAAACACGATTTCTTCAAACGCTTCAACTGGCTCGCCGTTGGCTGTTGGCACACCGCGGTCAATAAAGCGCTCGTGGTCGATATATTCATACGACACATCAACAATTGTGTCATCGCTTAACTCAAAGCGTGCCGTTGGGTTGAAGCCGTAACGATCTCCGTAAAAGAAGTCGCGATGATTATCTAAGCTTTCGTACATGGCGTTAATGCGCAGGGCCGACTTATCGCCCGTGTCAACATTGGTGTCTAACTGTAAGTTGTATGCACCAAACGTATTAGCAGATACGTTGTAGTTTACAAACTTATCGCTCGTTTTCGCTTTCTTAGATACACGATTTAAGATACCGCCCGTACCACCGCGACCGAATAGCAATGCATTTGGACCACGAAGAATTTCTACCTGTTCAACATTGTAAAGTGCACGGTAGTATTGAACGTCATCACGGTTACCATCTAAGTAGAAATCTGCAGTAGAGCGCACGCCACGGAATACTACCGCGTCGCGGTGACCTTCACCTTGCGATGTATTAACACCTGGTGCGTAGTCAATAATTTGTCCAATGCTAGTAATACCGCGAGCCGTTATTTCTTCAGCCGTAATAATCGACAAGCTCTGTGGCACGTCGATAATAGGTGTAGGGCTTTTGATAGAGTTGGACTGGTTAACCGAAAGGTACTTACCTTTCACCGTTAGTCTCTCAATATCTTCCATATCAGCAGCAAAAGTTGCTGGGCTTAGAATTATCGCAGCAGCAATACTCGTGAGTTTGAATTCCAAAATTGCTCTCCAAGTGTTCTGTAAGTGTTGTGTGTTTACTTTTAAAAATCTGTAAAACCCTATTATCACGACCCGGCTTTCTGCCGAATTTTGCAATTGCAAATAATAATAGTTGTTATTTTTGGTCGGGATATTATAAAAATTTAGAACAAATGACGAGAGCAAAAGCAACAAAATTTAAAAACTCTTTAAAATTTTCTTAATTTTTTAGATGAATCTGACTAAAATTACGCCAAATTAGACTAAAGAATAAGCAGTTGGGTATATTTCGTACGATTATAGAGGCGCATATTGCCAGTGCCGGAGGCCAAGCGACAGGGAGAACAAACAGCTAAGTGAAAAGGTATTTACTGGCTACATCATCTGAAGTGTAGTCCGTGTGAATCAAGAGGGATCTGTGAAGTTAGCGCGAAGACGGATAAGCGGAAAAAATGTTTGGGAAGTAAAAGTTCAATGGCCCTTCGATACTGATAGAGCCTTGAACAAACTCATTGATACAGACTGCCAACTACACAACAGCATAGCGGCTTAAAATCAAAGCCACTGTGTTTTTTGCTAAGCTCTTCTTATCGTTATCGCTGAGGGAATCTTCTATTTTGAACAGCTGAGGCCAAAAGCACTGTCCTTTTACTAAGCTATCAATTTCATCGACAACCCGATCCAAGTCGTCAAACGCGAGTTTATTGTCGGCTTTGGCATCCTTTAACCAGCGGTGCATAGCCGTCTCTTGGGCTTTTAATTGCGCAACTTCATCTTTTAGTTTTTCCGGCTCGTAGAAGAAGTGGCCAATCGCAACCCGAGCTAAATCGAGGTGTGATTCACTCACCATAAACTCAATGTCTTGCAAAATAAGGTCTTCTAGCTGCTCGTCTAGCGGAAGCGTAGCATCGTACTTTTTATTAATATTTAAAATAGCCGTTTGCCACTGCTGCGTAACCAAATGCATCACCAGCTCTTCTTTTGTAGAAAAGTGATTGTACACCGTGCGCTTTGACACATTTGCCAGTTCAGCCAGCTTATCCATGCTTGTGCCGTTAACGCCAAACTCTTGGAACGCCTGTGTTGCCGCCTGAATAATGGCTTCGCGTTTGATGTCGCTACGCGTACGTGTGTTGCCTACCATATGGAAATTCTCAAAATTAGTTATCCGCTACATTAACCCGATCATTTTACACCGAACAGTTTACTTTTCAATGCGACCGCACTAAAATGCACTCACCAGTTTACTTTAGGTAATAACTATCTTTGCTGCCGTTGTGCATACCATCACTACCTGGGGTTTACACATCTATACTTTAATTACCCTGACTATGGATTACATACACCTATGTCCATGATGCGATTCTCTCACATTTTATTTTTAAGCGTTTTATCGGTTTCCACTTTAAGTGCATGTTCTTCCGAAGAGCCTGCCGAGCAACAAGCAAACGTTGCACCTCGTTATGTCAAACTCGCTACGGTTAGCAACATTCCAGATTTTGACGAATTCACCTTCCCTGCCGTTGTATCGGCAGTGAAGACCGTCGATTTAAGCTTTGAAGTTTCAGGCCGCCTTATCCAGACTGACTTGGTGACAGGCAGTGATATCAATAAAGGCAAGTTACTTGCCACTATTGATCGTAAACCATTCGAAAGACGCGTGGACGAGTCTACGACACGACTTGAACAGGCCAAACGAGAGCTTGATAGAATTGAGAAAATGTTCGCTCAAAAGCTAGTTGCACAGAGCTCTCTGGATACTGCAAAAACATCTTACGAACTAGCGGTTATCGACTTAAAAAATGCAGAGCAAGATTTGAGCTACACACAGCTATATGCTCCTTTTGATGCAAAAGTATCTCAACGACTTGTTGAAAATAACAGTTTTGTTGCCGCAGGAACGCCGATTGCTCGCCTGCAAGATGTGTCTAAAATATACTTCAACATAAATGTTCCTGAGCGCTTACTTACTGCCAATATTGGCCGTGGGATAAAACAAGCCAGCGCCACATTAGCCACCAATCGCAGTCAGTGGTATCCGGTGAACTATGTAGAGCACTCTACCCAACCTGATCCTGTGTCGCAAACTTATGAAGTGGTGTTTGCCATGGAGCCTCGCGAAGAACTTCCCCTAACACCGGGCGCGCGCGCAGTGGTAAAAGTCAGCCTACAAGGTAGCCTTTATCCAGAAGGCTTTGTTGTGCCTGTAAGATCACTTGTGGGTAACAAGGACTCTGGCTTTGCCGTATGGGTATACAACGAAGAAACGAATGCAGTAACAAAGCGAGCTGTAAATGTTAAGCATATTGAAAATGAACTAGCAATTATCGAAGGTAAAAGCCAAGGTGAAATCACTCTTGGCCAGCAAGTGGTTGCTGCTGGAGCAACACAAATGCGTGCAGACATGAAAGTACTTCCTTACCAAGGAGAGAAGTAATTTATGGATATCGCACGCTATTCAATTGATAAGCCCGTCAACATTTGGCTAATGGTAGTCATCCTGCTTTTAGGCGGCATTTTGGCTATGAGCAAAATTGGTCGCTTAGAAGACCCTGCGTTTACCATCAAACAGGTAAAGGTATACACCAACTATCCTGGAGCCAGTGCTGAAAAGGTAGAACGTGAAGTCACTGAACGATTGGAAATTGCCATTCAGCAAATGCCGCAGTTAAAGGAAGTGACGTCAGTTTCATCGCCGGGCCTTTCAGAAATTACCGTTGAAGTTAAGAGTACTTACGACAGCAACCTCTTACCACAGATATGGGATGAGTTGAGAAAGCGACTTCGCGACACCGCAAGCTCGTTGCCAACGGGTGCACAAAACCCAGTGGTATTTGATGATTTTGGTGACGTTTACGGGCTTTATTACGCGTTAAGTGCACCTGATTTCGATACCCGGGAGCTTCGAGAATTCGCCCGAATTATTCGACGTGACCTGCTTACTACAGAAGGTGTTGCCAAAGTAAATGTCACTGGCGTTCAAAGAGAACAGATAGTGGCCTATATCAACCCTTATCAACTCGCAGGCTTAGGCATTTCATTTCCTGATCTCGCCTCTCTTTTTGAAGACAACCTGCGCCCGTTCAACGGCGGCCGTATTAAAGTTGACGAAAAAAATGTGCGCCTAATTGTAGAGCGCGCGCCAGACAGACTAGAAGAAATATCTAATCTGTCAGTGGTAGTGCCTGGCACAAATCGTTCCCTTCGGGTTGCTGATATTGCCACGCTAAAGTTAGAGCCTGCCGACATACAGCCCGTTCATGTACGCTACAACGGCGAAGAAGCACTTACGCTTTCAGTATCAGCGTTGACCGACGTTAACATTGTTGATGTGGGCGAGCGCGTTAACGCAAAAGTAGAAAAGCTGCTTCAAGAACTGCCTGTCGGTATTACGCTTACGCCTATTTACGATCAGGCCTCAGTCGTCGACGAATCGGTTAGTGGCTTTATTAATAACCTCGTTATGTCGGTGGCGGTTGTTACCTTAACGCTATGTTTGTTCATGGGATGGCGCTCAGGCGTGGTAGTTGGCTCTGTGCTACTTGTCACCGTACTAGGTACTATTCTAATCATGTGGCTTATGGATATTCAGCTTCAAAGGATATCACTTGGTGCCATGGTTATCGCCATGGGTATGCTGGTAGATAACGCTATCGTAGTTGCTGAGGGGATGATGCTGCGCATGGCCACCGGCTCTACAGCCAAAGAATCAGCCAGCTTTATTGTTAAGCGTACGCAGTGGCCTTTACTTGGCGCAACCGTTATCGGTATTGCGGCTTTTTCAGGCATAGGCCTTTCAAACGATGCTACAGGCGAGTTTCTTTATTCGTTGTTTGCCGTAGTGTTGGTTTCCCTCATGATAAGTTGGGTATTAGCGGTAACCTTAGTGCCCGTGCTTGGCGCATATTTTTACCGCAAAGGTATTGGGCAAACCACAGGCAACGAACTCTCTGCATCGCAACGCTGGTTTAAGCGTGCACTTTTAGGCGCACTTAAGCTTCGTTGGGTAACCATTGGTGCACTGTTTGTTATTACTATCGTGGCTTATGGAAGTTTTGGCATGGTAAAACAAGGCTTCTTCCCTCCGTCAAACGCGCCGCTGTTCTTTGTGCATTATTGGGGCCCGCAAGATAGAGATATACGTGCCACTGAAGTCATTGCAAAAGAAGCTGAAGCTCGTATTTTGGGAATGGAAAACGTCACGGCTGTAACCACCTTTATAGGGCAAGGCGCCGATCGTTTCACCCTCACTTATGCACCTAAAAGTGCTAACGAAAACTATGCCTTTTTCATGGTTCGTGCGAATGAACTTGATAATATTCCGGCTATTCAAAGCGCGCTTGCGAGTAAGCTTACCGACCTGGACTTCGACGCTAGCTTTTATATGGAGCGCATGCAGTTTGGCCCCGGCTCTGGTGCAAAACTTGAGGCCCGTTTTTCAGGCCCAGATACTGAAATACTTCGCGAACTGGCGGATGAAGCCAAAGCACTGCTTTTTGCTGACGGACAAGTGAAAGACGTTCGACATAACTGGCGTGAAAAAGGCTTTGCCATTAATACGCAGTTTGACAACTACAACGCAGGGATTGCTGGCGTTTCGCATAGTGACTTTAGCCAGACCATACAGTATGCAAGTAGCGGCGTTCAGCTAGGTACGGTGCAAGACGGTGATTATGCTTACAACATTATTGCAAAGATGGGTAAGGCTGAAGATACCGAGCTTCAATCAATACGTGAATCACAAGTATGGTCTACGCAACAGCGCCAATACGTGCCTTTCACACAGGTATCTCAGGGCTTGGAGTTAATGACCGAAGAAATGCGTATTCACCGTCGCGACCGCGTTCGCACCATTACGGTAGAAGCTGAGCCGGGTGACGATGAAACTGCAGCCAAAGCGTTAGCGAGAATCCGCCCACTTATTGAAGACATAGAACTTCCAGCTGGATATTCATTAGAATGGGGTGGCGAATTTGAAAGCTCTAGCGATGCACAAAAAGCGCTGGGCGCTGGCTTGCCTGCTGGCTTCCTAGTCATGTTTATTATCTCAGTGTTGCTATTCGGTCATGCTCGTCAGCCGCTGATTATCTGGCTTGTAGTACCTATGGCTATTGTTGGTGTAGTCTCTGGTCTATTAGGTACCGATATGCCGTTTGGCTTTATGTCGCTACTCGGCTTCTTAAGCTTGTTTGGCATGCTTATTAAGAACGCTATTGTACTTATTGAAGAAATTGACCTTCAGATAGAAGAAGGCTTAGCCATTCGCCAAGCGATTGTTGACGCTACTATCAGCCGTGTACGCCCTGTTTCACTGGCGGCGGTAACGACCATATTAGGGATGGCGCCGCTGCTGTTCGACGCCTTCTTTGCCGATATGGCAGTGACCATTATGGGTGGCCTGGCCTTTGCGACGGTACTTACACTTATCGCTGTGCCCGTACTCTACAGTTTGCTGTTTAAAGTCAGCTACCGCAAAAGCTAACGCTTTAAAACTAACGGTCTCTTCACCGCAATTTATAAACGCAGGTAGAGAGACCACTCCCCTTTCAAGCGGTGTTCACTATTAATAACATACGAGTACCGACCTAACGCTTTGCCTCTACCCTACTTTGCATAAACTTCATCACATCGCGCCACGACACCATTCCTACTGGATGCCTTTTCGTGTCGATAATAGGAATGCAGGAAATTTTGTGGGTATTAAAAAGCTCAATAGCCGAATAAACAGAGTCACTTGGGTTAAGTGTAATGACTTCACGAGTCATGATTTGGTGCGCTTTTTTATCCAATGTAGCGCGATCAAGCTTTCGTTCGCTTAAGGTATCTACAAAAGGACTAATCGATTTCATCACGTCTCTGTCAGATATAATCCCCTGCAGCTTATTGTCATGCACCACGACCAAATGATGAAACTCCGCAGCAGCAAAGAGCTCGCGCAATGACTGTAAACTGTCATCCATGTGCACGCTAACCACCCGCGTAGACATAATTTTAGCAATGCTCATTAATACTCCTCATTAATTCCAGTGCTTCGGCTTTAATTTAGTTATAGCAAGCACACGACAATTGTACCTAACACGGGTTAAACATAGCGACACCCAATAAGGCATTCTCATGTTACGTGTACGGATTTTCTCCCATTGATACGGCCACATAGAACAAGCGTAAATCCAGCTCTAGTTGATGATAATCTGGCTCCATATAGCAGCAAAGCTTATAAAAGGCTTTGTTGTGGTCTTTTTCTTTGAAGTGCGCCAGTTCATGCACTACAAGGGCTTTTAATAAGGCCTCTGGGGCATAGAGTAAATCGTTATTAATGGCCAAATCGTGTTTGCGCGTTTTACCCTGCATACGGTAAGTATGCGTACCTAGCGCGTTAGTTATCATATCACCTTGCTTTTTAAACGCGGCTCGCCCAAACGGTGGCGCATTTTTTAAGTATCGCTTTTTTAATTCCGTCGCGTACTGATACAGCAATTTGTCGGTGGTTATATCATGGGCCTCTGGGTATTTTTTTAGTAAATAACGCTGTAGCCGATTGCTGGAAATGAGCTGTAAGGCTTGCTCCACAATAGTTGAAGGGTAGCCGTTAAAATACCGCGCATATTCATTCACGTTTTTTCTCCTTTACGTCAGGAATTATAAAGCAAATTGGAGCCGTAGACAGTGAAAGTCCCCACCGAGGTTTACGGTATTGTTCCCGCAAGAAGCTTTGATGGAGGGGACATTAGCTACACTACGCCTTACAACAACTGTAATTTATTGATTAAAGGCTTTTGCTCGCAATGAGTTTGCTACGGGTGAATATAAACTAAAACCAGAGAAAACTGACGACGCCACATGAATTCAACTAATCGCCAGCCCTTTAGCCACTGAAGATGGCGAACGCTACTATCAGCTTACGCTGAATGATGCTTCTAGTCGAAAACACGAACTCCAGAAACTGGCCTTACAGACAGACTTTGGTGCACTCACAGGTATTTATAATCGCAATGGCGGTGAAAAACCGATTGCGAAGTTAATGAGAAAAAACCGCCACTTCGCTCTCGCGTTAATTGACCTGAACGGCTTCAAAGCGGTGAACGATATTTTCGGTCATGATACGGGCGACGAAGTACTACTCCCCAATGGTTTTGCCTAGCATGCGCTTCAATGTGCCATCTTTATCAACGAAATGATGCTTAAGAGCGCCAGCAATGTGTAGCAAGAGTGCGACAATAACGGTATAACCAAGATAGAAGTGTATAGCGCCACCTGCTTTGGAAAGCTCGTAATTTATCGGTAGTGTTTTCTCAGGATCTTCAACACTATAATTTGGCGCGAAAACCTCCAGGCCAAAAACTGACAGCCCGTGCCCACCCAATACCGACGCCATCAAGCCTGAAATTGGCATTAAGAGCGTGGCGATAATCAACACCCAGTGCACAACTGACGCTAATTTGTGCTCTATTGGCTTATATTTAGCAGCAGCGCTAGGCCAACCATTTTTCATGCGCCATACCACACGTGCTAGTGCTACAAAGAGTACAAGAAAACCAATCGCTTTGTGCCAGGGGTATAGTGCATATACACCGTTTTCCGACATGTAAATCCCCGTGGCAAGCAAGCCAATAATGGTTAATCCAACCAACCAATGCAAAAATACCGTAGTGGTAGCAAATTTGTTATGACTATCGTACTGCATGCGTTCCTCACTTTTATTTTCATATTAAGAACTACGTTTTCCTTAAAGCGTATCTCAATATTGTATATCTCCTCACACATTGTGAGGGATTAATTCTATTCATAGAGCAATTTTTAGACCGTAAGCAGTGCATAAACACATTGAGGGGTTAATACAGGTTCACTCTCTACCCTGCGCTTTGATTGCTCCTTCAAGTGTTTTGTTGAAATTTTTTGCCATGAACTAGCCGTTTCTAAAATGCTTATATCAGCGATAGATTATTTATAAAAACCATCTAGCCAGCGGGATGAATAACACTTAGACTGCAAAGACAAAAATAAAAACGACAGGTATTGCGCCAGTGCCCTAGGCACGCGGCGCTCGACATCACTTTTATGTTTTTCCAATACACGCCAATTAATTAAAAGGTCTGGGTATTGACCAATTTTTACAAACATAAGCGGTGAAGTACTTTTCATTTTAGTAACAAGGGTTCTCAATTTAATGTCACAACAAAAAGTAGGTTTAGTGGGCTGGCGCGGTATGGTTGGCTCAGTATTAATGCAGCGCATGCAAGAAGAGCAAGATTTCGCGCACATTGAGCCCACCTTTTTCACTACCTCGCAAAAAGGTAGTGCAGCACCAGATTTTGCTGGAAAGGATGCTGGTGTTCTAGAAGATGCGCACGATATCGAAGCGCTATCTAAACAGGATATCATTATTACCTGTCAGGGCGGCGACTACACAAAAGCCGTGTACAACGATTTAAGAGCCACTGGCTGGAACGGTTATTGGATTGATGCTGCGTCAGCGCTTCGTATGAAAGACGATGCCGTAATTATTCTAGATCCAGTAAACCGCAAAGAAATTGATAGCGGCATTGAAAAAGGCATTCGTACCTACGTAGGTGGAAACTGCACGGTTTCCCTTATGCTGCTGGCACTCGGTGGCCTGTTTGAGAAAGACTTGGTTGAATGGGCTTCGCCAATGACCTATCAAGCCGCTTCAGGTTCGGGTGCACAGCACATGCGTGAGCTAATTAATCAAATGGGTGCAATTCACAGTAATGTGAAAGCTAAAGTTGAAGATCCTGCTACCGCGATTTTAGAAATTGACCAGCAAGTGTCTGAGTTTATTCGAAGCGCAGACTACCCTAGTGAACAGTTCGGTGTTCCGCTTGCGGGTAGCTTAATTCCGTACATCGATTCGCAACTACCTTCAGGTCAAAGCCGCGAAGAATGGAAAGCCCAAGCGGAAGCCAACAAGATTTTAGGTATTAAAGGCAGTGAAGTGCCGATTGACGGTATTTGTGTACGTGTTGGCGCCATGCGCTGTCATAGCCAGGCTATCACACTTAAGCTGAAGAAAGACTTGCCTCTAGCCGAAATTGAAACAATCTTGGCTAATCACAACGACTGGGTAAAAGTGATTCCTAACGATCGCGACGCGACGATGCAAGAACTTACGCCAGCGAAAGTGACCGGTACACTGTCTATTCCCGTAGGCCGTATTCGCAAGCTTAACATGGGTCCTGAATATGTCTCGGCATTTACTGTTGGCGACCAGCTATTGTGGGGTGCCGCAGAGCCGCTTCGCAGAATGCTGCGCATTGTGCTTGAGCAAAAGTAACGACAAGCTTATAGCAAATTAATCTGAATTTAGAGCGCCTTGCTGTGTCGTTACACGCAAGGCGTTTTTTATCAGGCTATAAAAGCCAATAAAGGCGCCCCACTTTCTGCCTTCATCACACGTTCCGCAGAAAAAATCCCCATCATTGCCCTGACGGCTAACGCCATGCAGCAAGATATCGACAGCTGTCACGCGGCAGGAATGGATGCCCATGTGGGCAAGCCCGTAGACAAGGCTCGCCTTGATAACACACTAGGTGAGTTTCTTGCTCACTCGGCGTGAGTAGTTAAAAAGTGACGTCCCACTGCAGAGAGTAGATGGTCTCGTCCCCTACTTCAGTATCGAACTGATCCAGTGAAACCCTGCTTACCTCTGCGGTTAGTTTGTTTTTGTGGCCATTAAAAAAATAGTTGAATGCCACTGTCTTTTCAAAAAAGCGATCGTCTTGTTCACTGGCTCGGGGCGAATAGGTCCCGAACCGTGCAGCCATTTCAAGGGGCTCTGGCCACCAGCTGATTGATTCACTCAAGAAATAACCTGCCTGCACATAATAGCCGCGCAGCGTAGTTTCTCTATTGTTGTTCGCTAAATCTACAATATCTTTTTCATGATATTCCGCTTGAGCATTAAACCCTTTATAAAAATAGGCACCATCAATCACAAACTGCTGAATGTCGTACTGACCTTCGATTTCGCCCGCACTAAAGTTGGCTAAATTACCAGCGCCAGACGATGAAAAACGTGTAAACTGGCTTTTGAACTTCGCCCCTGCTATTGCTAGCGCTGCTTTGGGGGTAGCTGTTCGTTTAATGTCACTGTTTTTAAACCCGACAGACTCACCTAAGAAATTCCACTGTAATCGCCCTGTATACATATTCTCGCCATCGTGATTGCTATAATCACCACGGCCTGAGCCATTGAATACTCCTACCCAGTAATTGAAATTGGCCGCGCCTGGACCATCAAGATTTCCGTAAAGGGATGCCCCCATTTGCCTATCTAGCGTAAATATTCTGTTGATGATTGAACGATCCATCATTTGCTGGCCGCCACTGCTTACACTGCGCTCTCTGGAATACTCGACTTTCCACTGACCAACCTTTAACCGAAGCGCGTCATACTTTTCAAAGGATAGTGTAGCGGTGAGCGTGCGCTGATCGACAGCATCGTATTCCACACCATATTTAATCCAAGGCAAACCAATGTGACCATCTAATTTAACCCGCGCCCTGTTAATGCCAAATTGATTACCGGCATTATGCTCAAAGTCAGCACGCTCGGTAGGCTGGCTTATACCGGGATTGGCATAGCGAAACTGAAGTCTACCGCGCACGCGTAGTGAGAAGGTATTGTTGTCGCTTTGAAATGAAAGGCCGTTGCCATTGTATTGAGAGAACGTTTCGCTAGATTCACGCTCGACATCAACCTCAGCCGCTAAAACAGTCGTATGGAAAAGCGACGCACATAAAGTACTCAACAGAAGACAAGAAGAAAAACGATTTAGGAAAAGCAAAGCACACTAAATATAACGGAAGTTTGCACGCAGGATATACATATTAGTATAAGAATCAAGTGCTCTGACATAAAAATGACACAAAACTGTAATATTTAACGTTGAAATACACCGTTAGGTAGACCTTTCACTTAAACAGTAAAGCATTTGCCGGTAAGTGAGGACTTCCTTTCTGAGCAACTTCGTGTTGTTTGATCAGGTTAACAATATGCTTATTCACTGGCGTAGCTATGTGATTTTTTTCACCTAGCCTGACTATCTCGCCGTTCAAATAATCAATCTCCGTTCGTCGCCCCAGCGCCAAATCTTCATACATTGATGAACGAGCTTCGGGATCTATTTTAAGCGTAGATGAAGCCACCACATTGAATAAAAAATTAGGTAGCTTCATAATTTTTGGCATCAGTTTGGGAATGACCTTACCGGTTCTTGCTGGTGCAATTCCTTCCGCTTTTAATACTGCTAACGCCTCGGACAACACCTTTGCCATAACCAACCTATATTGCCTGTCCCCTAGCTGTGATTTCAGCGGTATACCCGACAGTGCATTGACCGCGTTATTCAAGTTCATAATAAGTTTGCCATATTGTACAGCTTTCATATCGTTATAAACCGTAACGGGCAACGACGCGTTGTTAAGCGCTTTTATGATGTCACTACATTGGTTATTGGGGTCTTCAAGGGCAATATTACCCTCAGTACCACTGTGAAAATGGCCGTTGCCTTTATAAAAAACATTGAAAGGCACCATGCCTGCAATTACGCATTGCTTTATGTGCTGGCGAAGCAGGTGTGCATTACCCACTCCGTTTTGAAGACTGACTACGACTGCTGATTGCTTTGCATGCTGATTGATTATTGCCGCAGCCTGCTCAGTATCTTGGCTTTTAACGCAAAGCAAAATGACGTCAGCATGACTTAAACTATCGTTCTCAATTGAAAAAGCGATATGCTCAGGCTTTGTTAGCTGCTCACGCCCTTGCCAATCCGTTATTTTAAGACCATTAGCAGTAATATCATCATATAAACGCTGACGGCCAATGAGCGTAAGTGCATTAGCGGCGCTCAATGTGGGGTCAGAGGCTAACAGGCAGCCCGCTACATAACATCCAATACTTCCCGCACCTAACACGGCAATTTTCATTATTGACTCCCAATGAAAGTTTAGCTTTCAACACCTTGTTAGACTGCGATTAAATGATCAAAATGTAAACACAAAAATCACAATAAAATAACAAAAAGTGTTTCAGTATCAGTTATTTCCTATCAGTCCGATTTATTCTTTCAATTTTCTCCTGCGTCGTGATCTCCCTACAATTAGACCAAGTAGTCAATTTATAGTCATGGTCAAATAGAGGGTTATCATGTCGGGTCAACAATCTGCTCCTTCTCTCGCTTATTCAAAAGCACGCAATGCTGAAATGTCGAACAATGGCAAAGTTGCCTTGGTTGCGGAAGGTGGTGGACAGCGAGGAATTTTCACGGCAGGCGTACTCGATACATGGTTAGACGCCGGACACGACCCTTTCGATATTCTTATTGGCACTTCAGCAGGTTCACAGAACTTAACGAGTTTTGTGGCGCGTCAAAAAGGCTATGCAAAGCGTCTTATTCGCGGCTTAACTCGACACAAACGCTTTTTCCAAATGGGAAGAGGTTTAATGGGCAAACATATTGTCGATTTAGACTGGTACTTTGACAAAACCCAAGAAGCGAACCGTTTACTTGATCTTGATACTGCGAAGGCTAATGTTGCGGACAGAGAAATTTTATTTACCGCCACAAATTCCAGAGACAGACAGGCGTATTTTCTCGATCCAATGAAAAGTACTCACAACTGGGTCGATCTTATCAAGGCTTCGAGCGCCCTCCCTTTACTTTACAAACAGGGCGTACCGCTGCACATTGACGTCGAGACGAAACAGGCAGCCAATACCGATTTCTTTCTAGACGGTGGCTTGGCTGCACCGTTGCCTGTTACCAAAGCATACAAGCGCGGCGCGACGAAAATCGTAGTTATTCGCACCGTAGATAGAGGCTTTCAAGTACAGTCGCCTTGGCTACAAAAGTTAAGCGCGGTAATGTGCGCAACGGGCACGTGCCCAAAGACCATCGACTATCTGCTGCAGCACGAGCAAGCGTATCAAAAAGAATTGGCATTTATTGAAAACCCGCCAGAAGGCGTAGAGGTTATTCAAATTTTTGCGTCAGATAAGCTTCAAAGTAAATTGTTAGGTAGTACAGACGCACAACTTCGTCACGATTATAAGCTTGGTAAGCAAGCTGGAAGTGCCTTTTTAGAAACCGAAAACAAAGTCATTGCTTACCAGCTAGAGGAAAACAGACAGCCTGTTGCTCCGCTTTTCGATGTAACTGATGCACCCAAGGGCATGCATAGTAAAGACAGCGCTAATTATAGTGTGAAATCAGAACATGCTGCATTAAATCGTAAACGTCCAATTAAGTTGCCTTTCCCAGCACGTCGAACAGGCAAGGTAGATAAAGTAGACAAAGAGAATAGGATCTCCGCGTAGTCCGTTTACTCATTTGATAAAGGGTGCTTGGCAGCAGGTGCATTTTCTCTATTTTGCTACTCTTTCAGTAATATTTCTGTGCTATTTCGGTGCTATTTCGGTGCTTTGTTCGCCATGTTTACATCATGTCTTAGCAAGCTCCTCGCCCGTTCTTGCCACTATTAGCGGCAAACGGGTTGACATTGTCTGGCAGAATATTTATAACGCGCTCACCCACATAATCATTAAATGTAACCATGTCAGAATTATCAACACCCGTAAAACAAACTGAAGCCCATAAACTTATCGACAGCCTATTGAAGTCGAACGACCCAACTGCTGATCTAGATAAGATTGCTGAGGAATTCAACATTGCGAACTGGGGACAGTCTAATGCTGTTTCTGCTGATTTATACTCAGCAGTTAGAGACTTGCTTGGCAAAGGCGTTGTGACTGGTAATGACCTAGTTTCTGGAAAAGACACCATGGACCCGATTGTACACAAAGTACAAGCGGAGACAGAAAAGCTTATTGCTAACCCAAGTGATGCAGACGCTGATCGCGTTCAAACGTTTGTACTTGGCTTCCTACGCACGTTCGTGAGCCAATTACTTCACCCAGGTACAAAGAAAGCGATTTACGCGAAAAAGCTTCCTGACCTAATCAAGCTTCACCAGCAGGTTGCGAAGTAATTAGCAGCGGCGCGACATCACAGATGAAAAGCCATTAGCTTTAGCATACCAGCGTCGCAACAATCGCGTTTAAAAAGAAACCCGCTTCATAGCGGGTTTCTTTTTACGTAAGCGAAAAGTGTCCGTGCATCATCCAGCGCTGATCGGTAGGCACAAAAAAACCGGCCTAAAGCCGGTTCTCAGTATTTGGCGGAGAGAGAGGGATTCGAACCCTCGATACGCTATAAACGTATACACACTTTCCAGGCGTGCGCCTTCAGCCACTCAGCCATCTCTCCAAATTTTGTATCAAGAAGATTTCAACGACGAAAACCCTTGAGCGCGCGTATAGTAGGTAAAGCCGCGCGCTTAATCAAGAACTTGCTGGAAAATATTCAGCAAGTGCTTATAAAACGTGCGCTTATAGCCCGCCTTTCGCTTTTAACTCGGCTGAGAAGTTAAGCATGCGATCAAGTGGAATGAGTGCACCTTTACGCAATTCATCATCAACAAAGATTTCATGCCCATCAGTTTCACCCGTTAAAGACGCCTTAATCGCTTCTAAGCCGTTCATTGCCATCCAAGGGCAGTGAGCACAGCTTTTACAAGTAGCGCCGTTACCGCCCGTTGGAGCCTCTATAAACGTCTTCTCTGGAGTAAGTTGTTGCATCTTGTAAAAGATGCCTTTATCGGTAGCAACAATAAAGGTGTCGTTATCCATGGTTTGCGAGGCTTTTATTAGCTGACTGGTTGAGCCAACTGCATCTGCCATCTCTACCACACTTGCGGGTGATTCAGGGTGAACCAGTATCGCGGCGTTTGGATACAGTGCTTTCATGTCTGCTAGTTTCTGTGCAGAGAACTCGTCGTGAACGATACACTCGCCCTGCCACATTAGCATGTCGGCACCCGTTTGCTTGGCAATGTACGAGCCTAAGTGCCTGTCAGGGCCCCAAATGATTTTCTTGCCCTGGCTGTCTAAGTGCTCAACGATTTCAAGCGCGATGCTTGACGTTACTACCCAGTCAGCGCGCGCTTTTACTGCCGCTGATGTATTTGCGTAAACTACTACAGTGTGGTCAGGGTGCTGATCACAGAATTCGCTAAACTCTTTTACCGGGCAACCAATATCAAGCGAACACGTTGCTTCAAGTGTTGGCATTAGTACGGTTTTTTCAGGGCTAAGAATTTTTGCCGTTTCACCCATGAAGCGAACGCCAGCAACAATTAAGGTTTGTTCTTGTGCATCTCTTCCGAAGCGCGCCATTTCCAATGAGTCTGCCACGCAGCCGCCGGTTTCTTCAGCTAACGCTTGAATTTCATGGTCGGTGTAATAGTGTGCGACAAGCACAGCGTTACGGGCCTTAAGTAAAGCTTTGATCTCAGCCTTTAACTCAGCTTTACGTGCTTCTGATAATGGCTGTGGTTTTGCTGGGAACGGGTACTCTACCTGATCCACTCGAAATGCTACTGACATTAACCTACATCTCTTTTGCGACAAGGGTGCGGATTATACCCAACTGTCATAAAAATTACACACTACCTAATCAACATAAGGGTAATTAAATAGTCGTAGTTATGCTTACCTGTTTTACTACATGGGGTTAGGTAAACCAGATCAAAGTGCAAATGAGACGAGTAGCGTTTTAAAACGCAATAAGCATTGGCGTTTTGTACTGAGGAGATTATTTAAAAAAGGAATATTTGAGCTTGAGACTTGATGGTGGGTCGTGCTGGATTCGAACCAGCGACCAATTGATTAAAAGTCAACTGCTCTACCAACTGAGCTAACGACCCATCAAGTGACACACAGATAAGTTTCGCAATTCAAATGATGGTGGGTCGTGCTGGATTCGAACCAGCGACCAATTGATTAAAAGTCAACTGCTCTACCAACTGAGCTAACGACCCATCAAGTGACACACAGATAAGTTTCGCAATTCAAATGATGGTGGGTCGTGCTGGATTCGAACCAGCGACCAATTGATTAAAAGTCAACTGCTCTACCAACTGAGCTAACGACCCATCAAGTGACACACAGATAAGTTTCGCAATTCAAATGATGGTGGGTCGTGCTGGATTCGAACCAGCGACCAATTGATTAAAAGTCAACTGCTCTACCAACTGAGCTAACGACCCATCAAGTGACACACAGATAAGTTTCGCAATTCAAATGATGGTGGGTCGTGCTGGATTCGAACCAGCGACCAATTGATTAAAAGTCAACTGCTCTACCAACTGAGCTAACGACCCATCATTTGATGCTAGGAGAGAAAGTGGTGGGTCGTGCTGGATTCGAACCAGCGACCAATTGATTAAAAGTCAACTGCTCTACCAACTGAGCTAACGACCCTTTCTTTCCTGTTGTTGCCTGTGTCTTGGCAACGGCGGCATATAATACTCAGATTTTTATTCGACGCAACCCATAACGTCCTTTTATTTTCATTTTTCTGTCAAATTACGACTAAACGGTCAAAATGAAAACAAATCGCTGAGTATTTATACCAGTGCTAATTGAGTTTAGTCAGATTTTTACGAAATACAGTGAAATTTGGTGCAGAAGTTTTATGCACTCTAAATGGAATTTTTTGAAAAAAACTTTTCTCTAACTCATAAAAAAGCCTCTTTAAAAGAGGCTTTGTTCATTACAAGTTATTTAACCGAGATTCAGCGAGGCGTTTCGCCGAAGAATCAGGGTAATCATTTACAACTTGTTGGAACAGCTGACGTGCTGTTGAACTGTCTCCCGTTCGCTCAGCAATGACACCTAGTTTTAATAAGGCATCAGGACGCTTGGAAGAATCGGTAAAGCGATTAGCTACAATATTAAATTGTTCACTTGCTTCGCTCCACTGCTGCTTATTAAACAACAGTTGCCCTAACCAATAGTGCGCATTTGGTGCGTAACCACTGTTGGGAAAGCGTGAAATGAACGATTGAAACGCAGGAATGGCTTTATCGTACTCACGAGACTTAAGGATCAAATTCACCGCATTTTCGTAGGCTTCATCTTCACCTGCTTGCGGTGCTTGCGTTGGTGTAGATGCTGTTGGAGAGCTCACAGAGCCCGAATCAACACCTGCACTAGGCATGGCACTACCTTGTAGCGCGCCGCTTTGCTTAAGTGCCTCCACGCGTTTATCTATTTCAAGATAAAGCTCACGTTGACGCTCAAGTACTTTTTGAAGTTCATTGGTATTAACTTCAACCGCACCACGCAGCTGGTCGACTTCCATTTGCATATTGTCTAGCTGCGTTTGAAGCCTGTGTTGCATTTCGGTTCGGCTCTTAACAATACGCTCTAGTACAACAATACGCTGCTCTAATTCACTGCCGCCATTGGCGTCTACCACAGGCGCTTGCGCAAATGCGGTAGAAACAGCAAGGGCGGCACATAAAGTGACGCCCATTTTTAATGTCTTATTCGTTAGAATAGTCATTAGCGGTAAACAACCACTCCGCGACGGTTTTGAGCAAATGCATACTCAGTAGAACCCATCACTGCTGGTTTTTCTTCACCGTATGAAACTACTGTTACTTGGCTGCTGCTTACGCCAGCATTAAGTAGGTAAGTTTCAACAGACTGTGCACGACGTTCGCCTAGCGCGATGTTGTACTCTGGCGTGCCACGGCTATCAGTGTGACCTTCAATAGTCACTTTAGTGCTTGGGTTTTTCACCAAAAACGCCGCGTGCTTGTCTAGAATACGCTGGAACTCTGGCTTGATGCTTGAGCGGTCAAAGTCAAAGTAAACGGTTTGTTCGTTTTTCAGCGCTTCCATTTCTTGCTGAACCATTTCTTCCTGACGCTTCATACGCTGTGCAGCTTCTGCTTTAACGCGCTGTGCTTCAGCTTCACGTGCTTCCGCTTCCGCAGCCGCTTGTTCTTGTGCAAGGCGGTTACGCTCTGCTGCCAATTCTTCTTCGCTAGGGCCTGAAGAACATGCCATCATTGTCACTACTGGCAATGCGATAATGAAGCTCTTCATCACTTTATTCATTTGCATCCTACTAATCCTTAAATTTTATTGTTTAGTCGTTAAATTGTTAGAACAAAAATGGTGACCAACTTGGCGATTTAACTTGCCCATTGGCTGCTGGTAACCTAGCTTTAAAACGCCCATCTAAAGAAACCAGTGACAACACTTGGGTTCCCTCGTGAAGGGTGCTGTATATAATCATGCTTCCATTCGGCGCTACACTTGGTGATTCATCTAAGTACGTCCGTGTCAGTACTTGAGGTGATCCACCATCCAAAGACTGCTTCGCAATGTGATAGTTCCCATTAGTTTGGTTTACCATAATCATTTGCTTGCCGTCTGGGGAAATCGTACCGCCAAGGTTCTGTTCACCTACAAAGGTAACTCGCCTTACTTTCCCAGAATTTAAATTTACGCTATATATCTGGGGTTTACCACCCCGTTCCGAGCTAAATATTAACCCACTGCCGTCTGGTAGCCACGCGGGCTCCGTATCAATCGCTCTATTTCGTGTTACTCGGCGAAGATTTTTTGTCGCTAAGTCCATCACATAGAGTTCAGGGTTTCCATCTTTCGATAAAACCATTGCAAGTTGCTTGCCATCTGGTGAAAACACCGGGCTACTATTTATTCCAGGGAAATCAGTAATGCGCGTACGCTCGCTGGTGTAGATATTCTGAATGAATATTTGCGGTCTACGATTTTCAAAACTAACGTAGGCAAGCTTCTCGCCATCAGGCGACCACACTGGCGACATAAGCGGCTCTGGCGAAGACAACAAGCGCGTTTCGTTCTCACCATCGTAGTCTGCAATGACTAATTGGTAAGGTTTTTCAACCGTGTCACGGTCGCGAACAATGACGTAAGCAATTTTCGTTAAAAAGGCACCGCGAACACCGGTCAATTTTTCATACACAATGTCGCTAATTCGATGCGCATACTGGCGAAAATCTCGACCGTTGATCACTGCCTGACGGGCAGCTAGTACGTGATCATTACTCGATACCAACTTGCCGTCTTTGAGTACTTTAGCCTGCCCATTGTCAACTTGCCCTTTAAGTACATCAATCAACTCATAGGATACAAGGTAACGGTCGCCTGCTTGTGGCTCAATACTTCCTACTAAAACCGTGTCCACACCTAAGGTTGCCCATGCAGTGAAAGACACTTGCTCCGCTGTCTCTGGGTACTGTGGCATTTTGTCGACAGATACCGGATTGAACTTACCACTACGCATTAAGTCGGCCATCACCACTTTAGAAATATCGCCAGGCATACTGCCTTGACCTTTCCATTTAAATGGCACAACCCCGATTGGACGTGCACTATCTACGCCCTCGGTTATCACAATTTCTAAGGATGCAAACACGTTGGCACTGAATGCCATCGTAATAAGCGCTATCCATAAACCTAGTTTTTTCATACCACTATAATTCCACTTTTAAAGTAATGTCTTTTAACTGCTCGTAAACGTCTGGCGCATCAGATACCGGTAACTTTTCGGCCCTGCGAACCGCGCTTTCAGCCGCTCTACACAGCGCATCATTGCCGCCGAGTACACGAATACTCGTAACAAACCCTGTCGTTGCTAACCGAATATTCAATCGACAGGTTTTGCCTTGATAGCTGTCGTCCGAATACAAATTGCGCTTTATGGTTTGCTGAATAAGCGCGGTATAACGCTCTACTTCAGTAAGTACCTGTTTTCGCCTACGTTCTTGCTGAGCAGCTTGTTCTTTTGCAAGCTGCTCTTGCATGATCCTTTCCATTTCAGCGCGTTCAGCTGCTTCTTTTTTCTTTCGCTCAGCCTCAGCTTTCGCTTTTGCTTCGCGCTCCTTACGCTCTTGTTCCTTCTGCGCCGCTAAGCGCTCCAAGTCTTTCTGACGTTTCGCTTCAGCCGCTTCTGCTTCACGCTTCTCTTTCGCACGCTTGGCTGCTAGCTTCTGCTGGCGTTTTTTCTCTGCCGCGGCTTCTGCTTTTCTTTGCCTTTCTTGCTCTTCGGCTCTCGCTTGAGCTTCAGCTTGTGCCTGCTCCCTTTTTTGATCCGCAATCGCTTGCGCATCAATAAACGTCGCTTCTATCACAGGCGCATTCGACGGCATACTTGGCAAAGGGTCAGGAGAGAAACTGACGCTAATTAGCAACAGCGCAGCAATAAAAAGATGCAAACCAATGGACTTGTACAAGCCTAATTGTTCTGGGCTTATACTGTTGGCTTGCTTGGCACTTTTGCCGTTCTTTTTATCACCACTTACACCGTTACTGGCGTTGTTTGAGTGGCTAGCGGTTGATGTGCTTTTCGACACTTCAGGTTTCGACATATCTATATTACTCAACCGGATCCGTCATTAACCCTACTGAAGGCACACCCGCCTGCTGTAATAACACCATTAGCTGTATCACTTCGTTATACGCTACTTGTCCATCGCCTTTTACCACTACGGGCGTATTGGGCTCTTTGGTCAATTGTGCTTTTACAATAGCGCCAAGCTCATCTTCGCTAATTGGCGATTCCTGGTCTTCGCCTACATTAAGGAAGTAGCGACCTTTAACATCCACTGACGCAATAATAGGTGGTGTATCTTCTTGCTCTATCGGGTTGGCACTTGCTTTAGGCAAATCTACCTTTACCCCTTGAGAAATAAGCGGCGCCGTTACCATAAAGATAATAAGTAGCACCAGCATTACGTCGATGTAGGGCACTACGTTTATCTCAGATACCGGCCTGCGGCGTTTTCTTACATACATAACAAGTCCTCCGTTTTGGAATGTAAACGCTTAGGCTTGTTGTTGTGCTTGCGCAGCAACGGCTTGGCGATGAAGGATTGCAGAGAACTCTTCCATGAAGTTGCCATAGCTATTTTCTAGCTTCTCAACCTGATGGCTGAAGCGGTTGTATGCAATTACGGCTGGGATGGCAGCAAATAGGCCGATAGCAGTTGCAATTAGTGCTTCTGCAATACCGGGCGCTACCATCGCAAGGGTGGCTTGTTGCACTTCACCTAGTGCGATGAAGGCGTTCATGATCCCCCACACAGTACCGAATAGGCCAATGTAAGGACTGATTGAGCCTGCTGTTGCTAAAAAGGGTAAACGACTTTCTAGTTCTTCGACTTGACGAGACATAGAAACGCGCATAGCACGGTATGTACCGTCGACGATACCGTTGGTAGCGGTGTTAGATTTGCGCAGGCGAACAAACTCTTTAAAGCCTGAGCAAAAGATGCTGCCCATGCCTGTTAGGTTAGTTCTGGCAGAAAGCTCTTGATAAAGACGGTTAAGATCAGCGCCTGACCAGAACTTATCTTCAAACTGACGCATTTCGTTGCGTGCCGCCGACAACGCCTTGCTGCGTTGGAAAATAAATGTCCACGAGGCTATCGACACGCTTAATAACAAAAGCATAACTAGTTGAACAATAAAACTCGCTTGTAAAAACAAGCCAATAAAAGTGAGATCAGATGACACGCGAAATTTCCCCTAACAAAGTACGTGGTAATCTTTTTGGCTTCATAACGGCCAAATCGACGCAGGCAACCTTGATATCTCCCGATACCAATGTAACGCCTTGTTCATTTTTAATAATTTGTTGAAACGTCATACTAGCGCCTTTCAATTCTACAACGCGAGTTTCAATACTCAACAGTTGATTGAACCGCGCAGGCGCATAGTTATGCATTTCAACGTGTTTGACGACGAAAGCGATGGATTGTTCCATCAGCGTGTCTTGTTCAAAACCTAGCTCGCGAAGCCACTCTGTACGGGCTCGCTCCATAAACTTTAGGTAATTCGCATAATAGACGATACCGCCTGCGTCGGTATCTTCGTAATACACTCTTACCTGATGTAAATGCATAACTATTCCTTCACCCAAAAATTTAATAATCCAAAGCGGAGTTAAAATAACTAATTGGCGCGACAAAATGCAGAACAAAACCTCCCCACAGAGCCCACCAAAGCTAACATTTAATCAAAAATAAACCAATGCGAAACATCCAGTTAACACATTAGTTTTTCTAATTCAAACCAACAATTTTACTCAATTGTAGTTTTTTATGCTCTCCCTATAATGCACAGCATCAGTCGTACAGAGCGTGATGGTGCTTAGCACGGTCATGCAAGAGTTATTCTCCTGTTAGACATGAGTTCCCTGGATTTATTTCCTTCAACACTTGTTGTTTTAGCCCGCTCAATGAGCGGGCTTTTTTTTGCCTGTAATTTAGCATCTGTACAAAACAAAATATTGGCGGCCCATGCTTAACTTGGGCTATGCGATAATTCGCCATCCACTTTCAATGCTCTGGAATGACAGCTCCCCCCATACGAGCATTTACTTGTAGCGTTTGAAACGGCTTCTGTATTCTCGGTGTTACCAAAAAAAGCCCAGCAATCCAGCTAGGCCTTTAAAACGAATCTGTTGCTTCTTACAAAGGGACGGTAGATTATTCAGACGGAGCGAAGCCAAAGTGAAGATAGGCTCGCTGAGACACAATACGGCCTCGAGGCGTGCGCTGTAAAAAGCCCTGTTGAATAAGGAAGGGTTCAATCACGTCTTCTATGGTTTCTTTCTCTTCACCAATGGCTGCTGCCAAATTGTCTAAGCCTACTGGCCCACCATCAAACTTTTCGATAATAGCAGTAAGCAATTTGCGGTCCATGTAGTCAAAGCCTTCTTTGTCTACATCAAGCATATCTAAAGCTTTGGCCGCAACGTCGGCGCCCACCGTGCCGTCAGATTTAATTTCAGCATAATCCCGAACACGGCGTAACAAACGGTTGGCGATACGCGGCGTGCCCCGCGAGCGACGTGCCACTTCTTGCGCACCTTCCTCGTTCATGTCTAAATTCAGATAGCTCGCGCTTCTTGCCACAATACTGGTGAGGTCTTTTACGTTGTAAAACTCAAGGCGTTGAACAATACCGAAACGGTCGCGTAATGGCGACGTTAGCGAGCCTGCGCGGGTGGTAGCGCCTACCAGTGTAAAAGGAGGAAGGTCTAGCTTAATTGAACGGGCGGCAGGCCCCTCGCCTATCATAATATCAAGCTGATAGTCTTCCATGGCAGGATAAAGAATTTCCTCTACCACTGGACTTAAGCGATGTATTTCGTCTATGAACAATACATCATTGCGCTCAAGGTTGGTAAGCAGTGCAGCCAAGTCGCCAGCTTTCTCAAGCACAGGGCCTGACGTGGTTTTAATGTTTACGCCCATTTCATTTGCCACAATGTTCGCAAGCGTGGTTTTACCCAGTCCTGGCGGACCGAAAATAAGTAGATGGTCTAGCGCATCGTCGCGATTACGCGCAGCTTGAATAAAAATTTCCATTTGCTCACATACGTGAGGCTGCCCCGTATAGTCTTCCAGCATTTTAGGGCGAATGGCGCGGTCGATGACCTCGTCTTCGGTGCTGGCTTCAGGCGTAATCAGTCTGTCGGCTTCAATCATGATAGTTCTACTTTAAACGGTGACGTGAAGACAGGCAGACTAAGAACCGCTGTCTTCGTTGAGCGCCATTATATGGCCGCTTTTAATGATTCGCGAATAAGGGCTTCACTTTCCATGCCCTCTTTATATACGCTGTCAACTAGCTTGCTCGCTTGAGCAGGTTTATAGCCCAGTGCAATAAGCGCGCTTTGTGCTTCTTCCCGAGCGTCGTTTACAGCAACAATAGTGTTGGTGGATAGCAAGTCGCCACTTGGAGGTGGTACAGCAATACTCTGCGCCTTGCCAAATTTTGCTAGGCGGTCTTTAAGCTCTACCACTAAACGCTCTGCGGTTTTCTTACCTATACCCGGTAAGCTGACGAGTGCAGAAACATCTTCATTTTGTACACTTGCCAAGAACTGGCTTGCCGACATTCCAGATAAAATAGCAAGGCCTAACTTTGGGCCTACACCATTGGCTTTGATCAATTCTCGGAAAAGCCCTCTTTCCATTTTATCAGCAAAACCAAACAGCAATTGGGCGTCTTCACGAACCACAAAATGTGTGTAC
Source organism: Alteromonas sp. CyTr2 (assembly GCF_947311905.1). Classification (NCBI taxonomy): domain Bacteria; kingdom Pseudomonadati; phylum Pseudomonadota; class Gammaproteobacteria; order Alteromonadales; family Alteromonadaceae; genus Alteromonas; species Alteromonas sp. CyTr2. The sequence continues at coordinate 166,844 of NZ_CAMZMZ010000003.1, forward strand.
ACCACCACTTCTTCACCCACCGCGGGAAGCTGGTAGAAACTGGTCATAGGCATGTGAATTTCGTAGCCAACACCGGCTACATCTACAAGAATTTCTGGAGGCTGTTTCTCAGCCAACGTACCGCGAATTCGTCCAATCATGAATTATCTCTGTAAAAGCGTGAGCTTTAAGCAGTACTAGCGCAAACGACCACGAACGGTTTTTCGGGCTTGCCCTGCCATGTTTATCAGGCTCTGTTCGGTGTGTGCATGACACAAGGCAACGGCTAATGCATCGGCAGCATCGGCCTGTGGCGTGCCGCTTAAGCTAAGCAGGTGTTTTACCATGTGCTGAACTTGCGTTTTATCTGCGCCACCTTTTCCAACTACCGACTGCTTAATTTGCCTTGCGCTGTATTCAGCAACAGGAAGTTGCGCTTGGGTGGCTGCCACAATGGCGGCACCTCTGGCCTGACCAAGCTTTAACGCTGAATCAGGGTTTTTCGCCATAAATACTTGCTCAATAGCAAATTGGTCGGGTTTATATTGACGAATAATATCGCCAACCCCGGTAAAAATATTAGCAAGACGAGAAGGCAAATCTGCCGTTCCAACGCGAATGCATCCGCTTGCTAAATACACCAGTTTACCTTGCTTGCGTGCAATTAAACCGTAGCCTGTGATCCGAGAACCTGGATCTATACCCAGTATAACCATTAAGGCACACTCGGTACAAACAAAGATACCGCTTCTTTATTAGAGGGAGACCATAAACGCGCTAGCGCTTCCTCTTTCGACACCCATTCGTACTGCAAGTGCTCTGTCAAAACAATGGGTAATTCGCTGTTTATTTGAAGGGAAAATACGTGTTCTGTGTTGTGCACAGTACCAGGAGGATAGCGATGTAGCCAGCGGCTACGAATTTCGTATTGGTTTTGCTTATCGTGATCGTTAACCACAAAGCCGTGCGCTTTGGCATCGATGCCAATTTCTTCACACACTTCACGATATGCTGTTTCTAAGGGTAACTCCCCCTCTTCTAACGCGCCGGTTACCGACTGCCAAAAGGTGGGGTCATCTTGTCGTTGCAAAAGCAGCACTCGGTAGTGTTGGTCATACAACACTACCAGTGCAGATTCAGGCTTCTTATACGCCATAAATTACGATTGCTTTTTCACCGTTGCAATAGCTAGCTCTTCAAGCTGCTGTGGATTTGCAGGGCTAGGCGCCGATGTTAACGGACATGCCGCTGTGGTCGTTTTAGGGAATGCCATAACATCACGAATAGACGTCGCGCCAGTCATAAGCATTACCAGACGGTCTAGACCAAACGCAAGACCTGCATGCGGCGGCGCACCAAAGCGCAGTGCGTCTAGCAAGAAGCCAAACTTGTTCTTCGCTTCTTCATCGTCAATGCCAAGAATGTTGAATACCGTAGACTGCATGTCTTCATTGTGAATACGTACAGAACCACCGCCTAATTCAACACCGTTCAATACCATATCGTAAGCGTCAGATAAGGCTTCAGCTGGGTTAGCTTTAAGTTCTTCTGGCGTTAAACCACGTGGCGCGGTAAACGGGTGGTGAATAGCGTGAAGCTGACCGTCAAACTCTTCAAACATTGGGAAGTCAACAACCCAAAGTGGCTTCCACTCGCCTTCAAGAAGCTCAAAGTCTTCACCAAGCTTAAGACGAAGTGCGCCCATCGCTTCGGTAACCACAGTGTAGCTGTCTGCACCAAACAATAGAATATCGCCACTTTGTGCGCCAGTGCGCTCTAGCATGGCGTTAGTGATGTCTTCAGTTAGGAATTTAAGGATTGGCGACTGTAGACCTTCAAGACCTGCACCAGCATCGTTAACTTTAATCCAAGCCAGACCTTTCGCGCCGTAAATACCTACAAATTTAGTGTATTCGTCTATTTGCTTACGCGAAAGCGACGCCCCACCAGGTACGCGAATAGCTGCTACGCGACCTTTAGGGTCGTTTGCCGGGCCGCTGAATACTTTAAAGTCAACGTTAGCAAGCAGGTCTGCAACGTCTGTTAACTCTAGCGGGTTACGTAGGTCTGGCTTGTCGCTACCAAAGCGCGTCATGGCTTCTTTGTACGTCATGCGCGGGAAGTCGCCAAGGTCAACGTTTAGCATTTTGTTGAACAAGTCGCGGATCATGCGCTCGGTAATAGACATTACGCCATCGGCATCTAAGAACGTGGTCTCAATATCGATTTGGGTAAATTCTGGCTGACGGTCGGCACGTAAGTCTTCGTCGCGGAAGCACTTAACAATTTGATAGTAACGGTCCATGCCCGACATCATCAGAAGCTGTTTGAAAAGCTGTGGCGATTGCGGAAGTGCAAAGAACTCACCTTTGTGCGTGCGGCTTGGCACTAGGTAGTCACGTGCACCTTCTGGCGTTGCCTTTGTAAGAATAGGGGTTTCAATATCAAGGAAACCTTCTTCTTCTAGGAAGCGACGTACAGCACCGGTTACTTTTGCACGGAATTGTAAACGCTGGCTCATTACAGGACGGCGAAGATCTAGATAACGATAGCGAAGGCGCTGTTCTTCGGAGTTTTCTTGGTTCCAGTCCAGTGGAAGCACGTCAGACTTGTTGATCACTTCAAGGCCTGTGCCTAGGATCTCAATCTCGCCAGTGCGCATGTCTTTATTTACTTGACCTTCAGGGCGCGCACGCACTTTACCCGTTAGCTTTACGCAGAATTCGCTACGCAACGTGTTAGCAACCGATAGCACGTCTGGTAAATCTGGGTCGAACACCACTTGTACGATACCTTCGCGGTCGCGTAAGTCGATGAAAATTACACCGCCTAAATCGCGACGCTTATTAACCCACCCGCAAAGGGTAACTTCTTGTCCAATGTATGATGAATCGATATTCCCACAGTAATCTGTGCGCATGGTCCTTGACCCCTGATGTTTTTTCTTGCTTCGCATGCAGTGAATTGGCGTTCAAAACCGCTTACTTTTGGGCTTAAGACTTTGCCAAAAATCGCGTAAACTTGCTGGCCAATAAGCTGGCCCGCCCACAACATGCATAATGTAATGATTTAAAGGCCGCATAGTATAAACAAATGCTTGATAAAGCCCAATGACAAATATGAACAAATCAGCCATATCACAAGGAAATCTCTATATTGGATTACCAATGTGGCAACACAGCCATTGGCCAAGCACGTGGTTTGCTAATTATCCCAAGTCTGATAATGGATTGTCGCTGTATGCTAAGGAGTGTAATACGGTTGAAGGGAATACCACATTTTACTCTCTTCCTCACCAAGACGCTGTAGCAAGATGGTGCAATTCAACACCCGATCACTTTAGATTTACTTTCAAATTTCACCAGAACATTACTCATGTACATCAATTACAGCATTGTTATGAAGAGGTTGCCCAACAGCTTGCTTTATTAAGCCCGTTAAAAGAAAAGCTAGGAGTCATGATGCTGCAACTGCCCGCTTCTTTTGGGCCAGAAAAGCTATCCATTTTGGATACCTTTTTAGCGGCGTTACCTCAAGAATTAAACATAGCGGTTGAAGTGCGCCACTTGGCGTTTTTTGCAAAGGGTGACGAGGAAAAGGCGCTTAATCAACTTTTGATCCGCCACGGTGCGAACAGAATCATTATGGACACCCGAGCGCTTTTCACTGGCTCTTTAGACGCAGGGTGAACAAATAGACGTGCGATGCTAGAGGAAGTGCGAGAGAAAAAGCCTCGTGTACCAGTAAATGTTATTGCTACAGGCCATACTCCCATTGTGCGCTTTGTAGGCAATGATGTTGATGATGACAACCAACGCTGTTTATTGCCTTGGGTGAAAAAAGTGAAGATTTGGCAAAGTGAAGGAAAAGACGTGTACTTTTTTTGTCACCGCCCAGACAACAAAGATGCTCCCTGGTTAGCGCAGCAGTTTATCGATTTGTATAACAACGATAATCCATCACTTGTGCTAAATAACCTATCTATCAAAAGCCAACCAGAGCAGAATGCCTTGTTTTAACGCATCACTAAACAGTGATGCGTTTAATAACTCTCTAAGCTCGACTATGTCTATCTGAAATCAGCTGCGTCTAGCTCGTGCTTTTTCATAAGCTTGTGCATATCAGTTCTATTTCTACCAGCAAGCTCTGCCGCGCGCGTTACGTTGCCGTCGGTCATTTTAAGAAGCTTGTGAAGGTATTGTTGCTCAAAGGCATCGCGCGCTTCTGTGAGCGTAGGCCAGCTTTGCTTGGTTGCTGAAAGAGCCTGCTCGACCAAATGAAGCGGAATAACCGGCGTTTGTGTTAACGCCACACACTGTTCAACCACGTTCACTAGCTGGCGTACGTTACCTGGCCAAGATGAGGTCACTAACTGCTGCATTGCGTCATCTGAGAACTGACTTACGTTTACGCCATGACGCTGCGCACTTTGTTGTAGTAATGATCGCGCAAGTAAAGGGATGTCCTCGCTACGCGATTTCAGCGAAGGAAGCTTGAGATTGACTACATTTAGTCGGTAATACAAGTCTTCGCGGAAGGTGCCTTCTTCCATTTCTTTGTGCAAGTCTTTGTGCGTTGCAGAAATGATACGCACATCGATGTCTACGTGCTTGCTACTACCTACTGGACGAATTTGACGCTCTTGTAATGCACGCAGCAGTTTTACCTGCAGCGTCATCGGCATATCGCCAATCTCATCCAAGAACAAGGTACCGCCGTCGGCTTCTCTAAACAGACCAGGGTGAGCAGCTACAGCACCGGTAAACGCACCTTTGGCATGACCAAATAGCTCAGACTCAAGCAAGTTTTCAGGTAATGCTCCACAGTTAATAGCCACAAATGGTTTGTCGCTGCGGTTACTGGCTTTATGAATGGCATTAGCAAGTAACTCTTTACCTGTACCGCTCGCGCCGCTAATAAGCACAGACACTTCACGCTGAGCTATGCGGAACGCCTGGTCTAGTACATTTAGCATTTCTGGAGAACGGGTAATGATGTCCTTTGCCCAATCCCCAGGCTGTGCAGCTTGAGACTGGCTAAGTGCTTTTTGCAGCAGCGCGCGTAATTCGTCGTGATCGACAGGTTTAGGCAAAAACCCAAATACACCACGCTGAGTGGCTGCTACCGCATCAGCAATGGTGCCGTGAGCCGTCATCAGAATTACAGGAATATCTTTTCTAATTCCCATAATTTCTTCAAACAAACTCAGACCATCTAAGCCCGGCATACGCAAGTCACTTAATACTACATCGTAGTTGTCGTTTTGAAGCTTTCTTAACGCTGATTGACCGTCTTCCACTGCGGTCACCTCATAACCTTCACCTTCCAGACGAATGGTTAATAAGCGCAATAAGCTCTTATCGTCATCTACCAACAATAAGTTAGGGTTACTACTCGCCTTTTCGCTCACTGTTGTGTACTCCTGTTTTTATCCATCAGTGTTGCTTCAATCTGCAACAATTCTTCTAGTTTTTTGCGCAGGTTAACTGCTTCAATTTCAAGTGCTTTTACTTTCTCACCACGAGAAGTATTTTCCTGCTCTAATACCACCATGGCAGACTCAAGCTGCATGATCTGGTTGTTATGCGACCCAGCAATAACGTTAATTACTTCCTGAGCTGTTGGTGTGAATTTATTAGCGATATCGTCTACGGCCAATTGCGCGCGTAATCTGTCTTGATAAGGGGTGTCAGTAGGTAAGGTTAAAATGTAGGCATGCAGCGTATCGAAAGCCGAGTCGCCCAATGCTTTTAATGCCTGCTTTCGCTCTAACCAAGGTTGATTAGCTGCAGAAATCCACGTGTTTAGCCAATACGTTGCATCGCAATTGTGCTCGAACCCCTGTGGAGGCTCAACAAATAAACAAAGGCCACGTTCTATTTTAGCTACAGGCGTCACCTTTTCTGGCTCACCTGCGTTGTCGTTGTTCCTGGTTAAACTCTGACATCCTGTCAGCACCAGTAAGGCGACAATTAAACCACTTATTCTCATTTTATTTTTCCTGTTGCCCAATGGTCACTCTAAAGCAAACATCGGCATAGTCTACATCTACAACACGCACATCACCATGCATCAGTCGAGCGCAATCGGCAACAATTGATAACCCTAAACCCGTCCCAATGACATTGTCGTTTCTCGGCTCGGTTCCTCGGATAAAAGGTTCAAATAAAGTATGTACTGACTCTGGAGCAATACGCTTACCGCGATTGGCAACATCCAGTACAAGATTATCGTTTTCGTTATAAAGGCTAATATTTATCGGTCTTCCCACTGCGCCATGCGCGACTGCATTGGACACCAAGTTATCAAGTATTCTTCTAAACAGCTCCTCGTCTATACGCACCTCGGACGCAGTTATCTTTACTTCCACTTCTCTATCCTGAATGGCGAGCGCGTAATCTTCTAAACAAGCAGAAACTAACTTACTAACGTCACTTTGTACCATTTTTGGCTGAGCTTGTTGCAACAGCAGGTTGTAGTCGAGCAACTTTTCCACCAGCGTGTTGAGCCTTTGCGTGCTAGCAGTAAGTAGCGAAAGTACTTCGCGTTGACTGTTATTCAACTCGCCCACCACGTTTTCAGACAACAAGCTGCAGCCTTCTTTAATGCTGGCAAGCGGAGTTTTGAGCTCGTGAGCAGCGTGTCGCAGCAAGGCGGTTCTAATATGCTCCAACTGCTGTAGTCGATCATAAAGCCAATGTAAATCTTTCTCTACATCAATCAGTTCTTTTGGCGCTTGTCTTGAAAGGGGTGGAAGCTGACCATCGCTGTGGGCCATGATCCTTATAATCTTTTTTAAGTTGTTAACGGGGTTAACAATAAGTTGACTCCCCATCAGTATTAGCAATAACGAAACGCTTACAAGCATAGCTGTAGACCAAGCTTGTTTTGCTTGCATGGCATTTAAGTCATCTTGCTGGACTTTGACACGTTCAGTAATAGCGGCTTCGACATCGTCGCGAAGCTGGTCGACGCTATCGCCCACCGATGCAAGGTAAGCATTGAGTAAAAGCTGGTCTTCAATCGCTCGATATTCGGCTAATTGATTTAGCTGTTCAGAAAGTCGTGTGCAGGTAGTTGGTACCGAGAGAGCCTGACATAGATTGTCAGCGGCCACGGCAAATTGATCGATGGCGTTATCAGAAAGAGAGGCCACCCTATCATTTCTCAACACAGCAAATTGGCGAATGCTGCGCTCTACGTCAACGACCGCGTTATCGAGTCTTTGCATGTCGCTAACAACATCGACAACAAACCGTGTTTCAAGTGTTGTCATTTGACCCACTTTGGCTAAGTCGCTTTGACTTTGCCAAAGTAAGGCTATAAGAGGGATAAGGGCCAGTACAAAACTACCTAGCGTCAACTGCCTTAGTGAACCAAGTTGTACCAAGCGTTCACCAAACGAAACCTTGTTTATCAGAACCTTACCCTCTTAAATATATTATTTTATCTACTCACTTGCTGTGAGCTTTTCATTGCCTGGCGTCAACTTGCTTTTTGCCAATTCGGCTTCGGAAAGTTTGCCATCTTCGTTGTCATCAATCAGCCCAAAGTTACGCAGTAGACCTGTGTGTCGAACGGCTTCTTTAAGTGATATCAGACCGTCTTTATCTGTGTCTAATTCCTGCATCAACGAGCGCGCTGGACTTGCGTACGCGTCCGCTACTGAAATGGCTTGTACTGCAGCAACAGCACAAAGTGCTAAGAAAACTTTTTCGAGACGTTTCATCATGAATCCTCCGCTAAACGCTTTTAAAATCCTTCTCAATCCGCTTTGATACCAGCCCTGTGTTATCAGGTTATGCTGCTATTAAAGCTCATGGATACTACCACTAGTCTTCAATTAACCACTATCATAATTGCATTCAAACTGCTTATGCGATTTTCAGACCAAAAAGAAAAAGCACAATAAAAACAGCGACATATATAAATAAATATACTATTAAGAACTCAGCATACAGGTTAAATGTTGCAAAAAAGAAACACCACTTTGAAACACTGTATGTCAAAGTGGCTTTATCGATGCCTTGCTATACAGAGAAACTGCTATCGCTGTAATGGGAGGGAGAGCAAGTGAGCTCCGATAAGGGGATGGGCTTGCTAAACATAAATCCTTGCACATTGTCACATCCATGCTCTCTAAGATAATTCCACTGTTCAAGGTTTTCTATGCCCTCAGCACATACCGAGAGTGACAGTCTTTTCGCCAAATCAATAATTGCCCCAGTCACAAGACGGCTTCGTTCTGAAGTTTGAATTTCCATTACAAACTGTCGGTCAACTTTTAGCGTGTCGATATTGATTTGCGTCAGGTAACTTAACGAGGAGTAACCCGTTCCAAAATCATCTAGAGCTATGGCGCACCCCATATTTCCGATGCGTCTGAAGAACTTGTTTGAAAGAGTAAAGTTTTCTAGATACGCACTTTCTGTCACTTCAAATTCAATGTTTTCTGGGTTGATGTCATAAAGCTTGAAAGTATTGTAGATGTAGTCAAACAGCTGCGAGCTTCGCAAATCATGTCCAGATAAATTGATTGAGGCTCTAAACGGAGACGTGGCCCATTGTTTTAAATCTGGCATATCAATACAAACGCGCTTAATTACCCAACGGGTAATTGCAGTGATCTTACCGCCCTGCTCAGCAATGGGGATAAACTCGTTCGGCATGACCAAGCCAAATTCAGGATGTTGCCAACGAATAAGCGCTTCTACGCCTATTACATTCCCTTCGTTGTTAACTTTAACCTGGTAATAAACAACAAACTCATCGTTGCTGATTCCTTGCTCAATACCGTTAGCTAAGTGGAGTTTACGCTTATGCGACTCAACCATATCAGGTGTAAACAGTGTGTAGCTGCCCCGCCCTCGCGCTTTTGAACGATACATTGCAAGGTCTGCATTGCTCATCAGCTCGCTTAGGTCGTAGCCCGCATCGGAAGCCGTAGCAATTCCAACGCTTAAACCTACCGTTAGTGATAAGCCACGCAGTTCAAAAGGCTCATCAAATGCGGTAATAAGTCGCGTTGCCAAGCTTTGCGCTTGGTCAGTAGTCACATCTCTATCGGGCAGTACTAAGAACTCATCCCCTCCCAGTCGCGCGAATAAATCGCCGTCGCGCAGCAAACACTGAACTCTGTCAGCAACCTCTATGAGAATGAGGTCTCCGGTTTCATGTCCTAAAGAATCATTGATGCCCTTAAACCCATCTAAATCAAAAAACAGGAGCAGCAAGTCTTCATCATTTCTTTTGGCTCTGGCTAGCTCAAGTCTTAAGTTATCGAGAACAAACTGTCGATTGGGAAGACCGGTTAAACTATCGAAGTTTGCCAGACGAGACATGGTTTCTTGTTGATCAACCAATGTTTGCTTTTGCTCAAAGTTGATAAATAACTCAACTTCAATGGTATCCAATAAACTATTAATGTTATTCGATAACTGTCCAATTTCATTAGATGTATTAAGTGAACTGCGCAGCGCATAATCTTTTGACTCAAATACTTCTTGAGTAAACTGCCTCAGCGACCCAATAGGAGAAATCAAACGGTATAAAATAAAGACACAAGTGCCAGTGCAAAGCAGCCAAACCGCGATAACGATAGGCACTTGCTTAATGAGCTGGCGGGCTGAACTTGCCGCCATGGTGTCTTCAATATCCACATAAAGAACAACATGTCCAAGTGGGTATAGGCTACTACCTACAATTTGATGGGCAGTGATAACATTGTCGTATTGCGTAACACCAAATGGAATTTCTGCAGGATCAAGTGGAACAGATTGATTGGAAAGCTGGCTTAAGGAATCAGGTTGAATAGTGGAAATGACTTGATAGTCGTTGTCATATAGCGTGGCGGAAATAAGATTATCGTGTTCTTTTATCGGTTGAAAAAGAGAGGAAAATAATGCGTTATCACCGGGACTTCGCTCCATGACAACCAATAACTGCAGCGACAAAGCGTTACTTAACGTCGCGGTATTGCCTTTAACCACATCCACCACAGAAGCGTTGTGTTCTAATTTATTAACAATTACCACAGAGAGCGCCAGCACCGACATAGTCAATGCAATGACAAGCCCAATTGGGATTTTCAACGTTCTAAACACTCAACTACCCTTACTTCAGTACTGCAAGCTGTTGTAAGCAAGTGATGCCATAGGCTCTGAAACAGCACTGTCACCGCTAAGCTTTTATTATTATTTGTTCACAATAGTAAGGTACAGGTCGCTAAATTTGAATCCATTTTTTTAGCTAATACAAAAAAGACTAACTGAGTGATGATGAACGCTATGTTCTTTCAACTACTTCAAGTTTAGTTTTAATGTATTGGCTATGGGGAACGTACAATAAATCAGCTATTTGACGAATAGTACTCTCTTCAAGAGGCGCTAAAGATTCATCCGCGTATGCAATAGCCCAGAGGCTCTTTATCACATCTCTTTTCTCATCAGCGCTGCATTGTTTATTTAGTACTTGAGTAAAACGCACTAAGTCAATTGAATCGTCAGCCGTCTCTTGCCCTCTTTCAAGCAACAACGACATCGCTTCCTCATCTATGTTTACATGCTTTCTGAGCTGTTTCTCGTATTCACTTCTCTCGCTATCCGTTACTTCATTATCAGCGTTTACAATTTCACTAAGTAATGCAGCAGTCGCCAATTCAACGGTATACGTTGGCTCTGTGCGCTTATGCGTGTCTTCGAAAAGTTTAAGAAATGATTTCAGCATGGGGCCCTACTTCTTGTGTCACCGCAGAAACGCCCGCGGTTAATGAAATTTGAGTATCGATAAAACTTTTACTCGGTAAAAGCTAAATTCGATTAATTGCTGGATTAGATGGACAGATTTACAGCGATGACTAAGCAAGCAAGTCTATGTAAACTGTACTCAGCGACTAGAGCTGTAAAGTGAGAGTTTAAAAGCCCTCAGAGAAACATGAATATGAACATTTTGCTCGTAAAGATATTTTCTAAAGGCGCCTAAATTTTAGTATCAAGTAAGCAAATCACTTTACTCCCGCCATTTTCGAACCACACTCGTTCGCACAGCGCGTGAAGCAAAGGGAGCCCACGCCCAAAGCTTTCGTCATGAACGGAATGACGCCGGCCTACCGTACTTGCCTTATTCCACTCAAAGCCTTCACCACTATCTTCAACCGCTATCAGCACCTTACCTTTAAGGGGTAAAGACTCTATCCTAATATTAATTCGCCCGTGACTAAGCGCTTTTAGTGAAGCCTCGCGGTTTTCGTAATATTGATGGAACCCTGTACTATCAGCTTTGAGTTTTGAGTCGAGTTTCAAGATCCCATGCTCTAACGCATTATTAAACAGTTCCGACAACACGGTATAAATTATCGAACGCACCGCTTGAATGCCCTCACATTGCCCCGCAAGCTGTAGCACGCGTTGGAGAATGTCAGGCTGTTTCAAATGTTGTGCGTCAAGCGCAACTTCATGCACCGATGGCAATCCAAAATCCATCTTTGGTGATACGGGCGTTTTAATGGGTTGAGAGGTAAACACGACTAGCGTGACATCATCGTGAAATGAAGAGGCTGCGCAATGCTCTTTTGCCTTAAGAAAAAGTGAATTGGATTCTATTTTCCCATGCGTCTGCATTTGCTCTTTTACTATTCTTACCAAGCCTTCCTCAAGAAGCATTTCTCCCTCCTGATTAGTACTCTCAATTAGCCCGTCGCTACAAATTACAAGCTGTTCATTGCATCCTAGTTGAATGGTATCGCAATCGGTGTTGAGTTCATGCTCGTCTAGGATCCCTAATGCCATGTGACGTGAGGGAATGCAGCGCAATGCTAAATCAGTTTTGGCAGGAACAATGACAGCCGGCATTCCACCCTGCCATAAGTTGATTCTATTGCCCCCCGCGTTAATTTCGCCCACCACTGCGGCCATAAACATGTCACTTGGTAGAAACTTAATTAAAATTCGATTTAATTCTGAAATAATCTCAGAAATAGATACCCCTTGCTGGCTGAGTTCTTGAAAGGCTCGGGTTACAGGCAACGCACCAATTGCTGACGCCAAACCATGACCTGTAAAATCTCCCACCACAAAATAAATACCACCACTAGGGCTTGATTCGCATAGAAAGAGATCGCCATTAAAGGTTTCAGCTGGCTTTAGGAAGCAGTCGAAATGCGCCATTACCTCGGGTCGATTGACAATAGCGTGGCTAAAAATATGTTCCACAATGGCGTGCTCTCTCGCCACTCTTTGATTGAATAAACGAAGTGCTTTATTTTGCTGTTCTATGTGTTCACTCAAAGCACGTATTTTTAAGTGGGCTCGAATTTTGGCAATTAGAATGTGTCGGTCGAAGGGCTTTGTGGCAAAGTCGTTCCCACCAACTTCCAGACACCTCACTAAGCTTTCTTTATCTTCTAAAGCGGTGATAAAAAGAATAGGTAGATACGGCCCTTTCGCAAGCTTGCGTATTTTGGGTGCAACGTCAAAACCACTGAGCCCAGGCATCACAACATCCAACAAAACCAAGTCGGGTTTTTCGTGCGTAAATTTTTTGATAGCTTCAACACCATCCACCGCTTCGATACACTCTTTATAACCTGCGTTATAAAGCATGTTAGTAAGCAATGTACGGTTGATAGCCTCGTCGTCAACAATGAGGATCTTCACGTATGTCTCTTCGATAAAATGTTAATTTAGCGACTTGCTTTTCTTACTTAATGTCGAACTTTTTATCGAATCGAGATATTTTCAGGATTTTAGCAACCTGAGGACGGGCATTTTCGATACTGTAGGTTAATTCTCTTTCAGCGAGTGTCTTTTGCATGTTTAACAACATACCTAAGGCAGAGCTATCCATGTATTCAGTACGCGATAAATCTACGGTGATGTGAGAGACATCGGCGCCCAGTTCGCCATAGGCGTTTCTGAAGTCTTCTACCTTACTAAAGTCAAACTTAGTGCCTACATCTACCACTAGTACTTTCCCTTGATTTTGATAGCTCGACGTTATTTCCATATTCGCTCCTTAAAAATGTAAGCAGAAATGCTTCATCACATGCTTTTAACTTTGCTATTCTTATACTAGTTGAACTTTTACACATCGCCATGAAAGTCATCTTAAACTTTCGTATGGTAATGCTTTTTTTATCGCCATTTAGATGGAAAGACGCAATTTATTGAGGTATGTATGCAAGACTGGCAAGACGCCCTTTTGGTCTATAGTACTGAAAGTGGCAAAATAAAGCCTGAGCCAAAAGAGCAAGCGCGTTCGGTGTCTTCTGACGGCGTTGTTCGTATTCACAGGGAAACTAAAGGTCGCAAAGGAAAAGGGGTGTCTCTGATTAAGGGATTAGACCTCGCGTCTGATGAGCTGAAAAAACTAGGCTCTGAGCTAAAGAAAAAATGTGGTTGCGGCGGCGCAGTGAAAGACGGTGTCATTGAAGTACAAACTGATGACAGGGAAAAGCTCCGCACACTACTTACCGATAAAGGGTATAAAGTTAAGCTTGCTGGGGGCTAATGTAACGCTAGCCAGCTAGCGAGCTCTCACTTTTTCATAAACATATAACAAAAAGAGTCTGAAATGGAAAAGCTGTCAATTTCTGATCTACACATTATTTTAGTTGAGCCTTCTGACACACAAAGAAAGATCATCACCACTTTGTTGTTAAAAGAACACGTAAAGGAAATTGACCCCGTCAGTACCCTTTCCGAAGCTCGTTCAGCGGTAAAAGCGCACGGTGCTGACCTAATCGTAAGCGCGATGTACTACGAAGATGGAACCGCACTAGAACTACTTAAATTCATTAAAGAAGACGACGCATTTAAAACGATCCCCTTCATGTTGGTTTCCAGTGAAAATCGTTTAAGCAAACTAGAAGAATTTAAGCAGGCAGGTGTTGCGGCAATTCTTCCTAAACCATTTGAACCCCTTCATTTGTCTCGTGCGTTAAACGCAAGCTTAGATTTAATCAATCACGATGAACTAGAATTAGAACTATTTGACGTACACGATGTTCGCGTACTTCTTGTTGATGACAGTAAATTAGCGCGTAATCATATTCGACGCGTATTAGAAGGCATGGGGCTTCAACGCATAAAAGAAGCTGAGAATGGCGCAATGGCGCTAACTTATATAAAAGATGAACCTTTTGACCTCGTGGTTACCGACTACAATATGCCCGAAATGGATGGCAGGGAACTATCGGAATTTATCCGCTTTAATCCAGAAACCACACATATACCGATTATCATGGTAACGTCAGAGTCGGCTGACAGTGCACATATGGCTAATATTCAGCAAACAGGTGTGAACGCGCTATGCGATAAGCCTTTTGAGCCCAACGAAGTAAGACAAATGCTTTCAGCACTATTAGGTAACTAAGCGCAAAAATATTAAACGGCGTTCTCAAATTACCCACCGGCAGGTGTATATTTACGGCACCTGCCAACGCTTCATGCCCTAACCGTTTGGCTTTTTATAAAGCCAACAGCGCATTTTAATTACTTTTTCAAGTCCTCCACATTAAAAACAACTATTCAATTTGTAAAAATCGGTTGACACACATAGGCGTTCAACATACATTCAAACCTATGAAACAGAATACTATGCACGTAGCACTTTTCTTTTTTGCGTTTATATCCTTTAACTAGGGAGGCGCGGCTACATGCATGAAAACCTCCCAACTGGGAGGTTTTTTTTTAGCAGAATTTTCTTATACGATACGCACGGGAATGATATGTCAGACAATGCATTAGATACTGTTAGAGAGCGGATTACCGCTTTAGACAGTGAATTACTTACTTTACTCTCAGAACGCAGAAAGTTAACCAACGAAGTGGCTGAGACGAAAATAAAGCATCACATTCCTGTGAGAGATCAAAAGCGAGAAGAACAGCTATTGGTGCGCCTAATAAAAGAAGGCCAAAACATCGGCTTAGACCCTCATTATGTGACACAAATTTTCCACGTTATTATTGAAGACTCTGTTTTAAACCAGCAGGCTATGCTTGCTGAACGCGCTAACCCTGGCAGTACATTGCCCTTAAACCGAGTGGCATTCTTGGGCGACAAGGGCTCTTACTCTTATCTAGCAACGCAAAAGTACTTCTCTCGTCGCCCCGGCGAATTGCTGGAAATTGGCTGTCAGAGCTTTGCTGAAATTATTCACAAAGTTGAAAGTACAGAAGCCGATTACGCGGTATTGCCTATTGAGAACACGACGTCTGGCAGTATCAATGAAGTGTATGACCAACTACAGCATACCCAACTTAGTATTATTGGTGAACTCACCCACCCTATCCGCCATACATTGTTAGTGGGAACCAACACCAGTATCGATAAAATCAAAACGCTTTACGCTCACCCTCAAGTGTTCACTCAGTGTAGCCATTTCTTAGCAGAACTAGGGAACGTAGAAGTGAAAACCATGGACAGCACCTCGTCTGCCATGTTGACAGTTAGTGAGCTTAAACGCGATGACGTAGCCGCAATAGGCAGCGAAGCGGGTGGTAACTTGTACGGCCTAATGGCAATAAAGAGTAACTTAGCAAACCAAAAAGAAAACCATAGCCGTTTTATCGTTGTTGCGCGCAACCCAGTAGTGGTTCCACTTCAAGTTCCTGCTAAAACAACACTTGTTATGTCTACCATCCAAAAGCCAGGTGCACTTGTAGAGGCCTTGTTGGTGCTACGAGAGAACAGCATCAATATGACGAAGCTTGAATCGCGTCCTATTCCAGGTAATCCATGGGAAGAGATGTTCTACATTGATGTAGAAGGCAATGTAGAAGATGGCCCTGTACAAAATGCCCTTGATGCATTGCGTGGTATTACCCGCTACATCAAAGTATTGGGCTGCTATCCAAGCGAAGAAATTAGCCCGACCAAAGTGGCCGCGGCGAGTGCGCTGGCTGATTAACACGAAAAAGGTGAGCTTTGAAGCTCACCTTTTTACCAATTAACCGCTTTATTAAAACTACTTGTCTCTTAAAAGCTGACCATCATCCGCTTTTAACAACATCTGTTTGCTGTCTACTAAACACTTCTTCGCATAATCTCCGAACCACGCGCCGACCTTCATGAACTGTTCTACAAAGCCTTTTTTGTCGCCATTCTCAAGTAATGACAATGCAATCCCAAAACGTTCGTAAAAGCGACGTAGAAGTGCAAAGTTATCAGGGTTATTGAAAATAATATCGGCATAAAGTTGTGGTGACTGAGCGAATAACCTGCCTACCATTGCGAGTTCTAAACGATAAATAGGTGAGCTAAACATGGTGAGTGATTCCAGATTAGGATCTTCACCTTTTAAGTGTTGCCCGTACACAAACGTGTTGAAGTGACGCATTACCTGAATATAAGCCATGGCTTGGTCATGTTCTTGTGCGCTGGAGTCGTGAATGGTAGCACCCCAAATTCGCATTTGCTCAATGAGCCAACTGTATTTCTCACTGCCACGTCCGTCGCACACTACCACTACCTGTTTAATCATGCCAGGCGCGTCAGGACCAAACATGGGGTGCAGTCCAACAACCGGACCATTGTGTGCGGCAAGCATCGCCTCAAGTGGCTTAGCTTTAATACTGGTTATATCTGCAAGCACGCAATCCTCTGGCAGCATAGTAAGCTTGCTAATCACGGCTTCGGTTAGATTAATAGGCACTGCAACAACAACCAGTGAAGCACAGCTCAATAACGATGTTGCTCTACCACTTTCCCAGTCGTCTTTTTCCACAACTGAAACGTTGTAATTACTTCGTTCGAACAAGCTCACAAACACACGGCCAAGTGCCCCTGCTCCACCAATTACAACAACGTTGTCGACATCAGGTTTCACACAGCGATATTTGTTGTTTTGCGTGTGATAAGACTCTCGCATTACTCGACGTAATAAGTCTTCGGTGAGATCGGGCGACACCCCAAGTGCTTCTGCCTGAGCACGGCGGGAGGCTATCAACGCTTTTTCACGCTCTGGTACATAAACGGGCATACCAGCTTCAGCCTTAATTTGACCGACCTGGGTTGTAATTTGATTGCGTTTTGCGAGTAATTCGACAAGCTGGGTATCCAGCTCGTCGATACCTTCACGCAGCGTATCTAACTTTTTTAAGTGCTGCGATAAATCGGCCATTCTGTCTTATCCTTGAATCAAATGGCACGGGACTTATTGGCAAATTTTTCTTGCCACTTTAGGCGTTGCTTGGATTTATGCCACCGTGCGCTTATTTTGGCGTAAGGGTAACACAGTTATTAACTTATCTCTGGTTTGAGATATTAAGTTCTCTGTTGTTTCCCAATCAATACATCCGTCTGTGATTGAAACACCATACTCAAGTTCTTCTGGCTTTTTACCTTCAGCTTTTTGATTACCCGGTTTCAAGTGACTTTCCAACATAACGCCAATGATAGACTGATTGCCTTCTAGAATTTGATTGACCACGTTCTGTGCAACCAATGGCTGACGGCGATAATCTTTTGAAGAGTTTGCATGGCTGCAATCTACTACTAAGCCCGCTGTTAAACCAGCATCCTGCAGCTCAATCTCGCACTCTGATACGCAAACCGAGTCGTAGTTAGGCTGCTTTCCACCGCGCAAAATAATGTGGCCATCTGGATTACCGCTGGTCCCGATAATACTTACCTGGCCTTGCTTATTGATTCCCATAAAGCGGTGACCCGATGCCGCCGATTTAAGGGCGTTTATGGCAATATCTAGGCTTCCATCTGTACCATTTTTGAATCCTACAGGCATAGACAGGCCGCTGGCCATTTCACGGTGGGTTTGCGATTCAGAGGTACGCGCACCGATAGCAGCCCAGCTAAATAGCTCAGCAAGATATTGTGGACTAATTGGATCCAGTGCTTCTGTTGCAACAGGCAGCTCTAATTCTGCAAGCCAAATTAACAACTCTCTTGCCTTACGAAGACCGGTTTCAATATCAAATGTACCGTCGATATGCGGGTCGTTAATTAAACCTTTCCAACCTGTTGTGGTACGCGGCTTTTCGAAGTACACACGCATAACGATAAATAGTGTGTCTTTGCATGATTCATGAAGCTCTTTAAGCTTAAGTGCGTACTCTTTCGCGGCTTCAACGTCGTGTATAGAACATGGTCCACACACTACAAGCAATCTATGGTCGCGACGATGAATGATATCTGAAACAATCTTTCTAGACTCAGAGATAGCCGCTAACGCTTTGTCTGACACAGGCAATTCAGCACTAAGCGCTTCAGGGGTTATAAGTACATCTTCGGTACTTACGTGAACATTATTTACGGTGTCCTTGATCATGGGAGCTCTCTTACTCTCTTAACTACAAATAAAAAACGGAAAATTAAACGCCAAAAGAGTGTGCAATCTGCATGTAAACTTTATTGTACAACCAGCTTTTTCTATATTTCTTTAACGTCATTGACTTTTTAGCAACTCAAGCGTAATCGCGCAAGTAATAACGAATAATACTTTAATCTAGGGTAGATTCGAAGCGAATGAGCATGACTGAATGGCAATAGTGCATAGGGATAGCACAATTTTTAATCGACAGTGAGGCTTGTTCCGAATTACCTCATTAGTCAAACGCTTTGTAGTGACATCCCGCCCTTACGTTTTCAAATGCTCCACGAATTTAATGGCATAATTGACCAACATAAATAAGCTAAATTTCTCATTTATTGTCAGGATTTTGTATCATTGCGACAACGGAATAATAATGAGAACACAATGCAATATTTAGCCCTAACCTACACTGGCGACGTCGCCATTCTAACCATGCAAAATGGAGAGAACCGCCACAATCCTCTCTTCGCAAAGGAGATGCTTTCAGCGTTAAATACCATTAAAAGTAATGAAAGCTGTAAAGCGCTAGTGATCACATCAAATGATGAGAAATGCTTTAGTCTAGGTATAGACACAGACTGGCTAATGCCAGCGATGAAAGCAGCTCGCACTGAGGAAATAAAGCAATTTATGTACGGTATGGATGACGTGTTTAAAGCGCTGCTTCTGTTCCCTCTTCCCGTTATTGCTGCAATCAACGGACACGCCTTCGGAAACGGAGCAATTTTGGCGTGCGCTTGCGACTTCAGATTTATGCGCGCAGACAAAGGCTTCTTCTGTTTCCCTGAAGTAGATTTATCAATCCCCTTTCTGCCCGGTATGATTGAGTTTGTTAAAAAAGCGATGCCGTATTACAGATTTAATGAAATGAAGCTTTCCGGAAGGCGTGTATCTGGTAAAGAATTAGAGCAAGATCACGTGGTAGAAAAGGCGTACGATACACAAGAGAGCTTGATGGAAGGTGCGCTGAACTACGCTAAGACCTTTGATAAAAAGCGTGGCATTTTTGGCGAACACAAAAAGCGTCTACACAAACATATCATCCACACTATCGATAACGAGAACAAACCGTTAATAGAATCGCTATCACTCATGGCATAACAATAACCGGCGCTATGGTGAAGCGTCACTTAAGACGCTTCACCGATATTTGCTAATAAGTCTTTTCATGGGCATATCGATGTTGGACTCTACACTGTTAGTTAGGCCTTGGTGTTCTCTTCCTAAAAAGATCGACTTTAACCCCCCAATGCAACGATGCAATTCTCATTAAAACTGTTACAGAGATAGAACCTAAAATGCACCAAATGTAAGGGATGTCTAGGGCAAATAAGGCGGCGTAAGTGAGACCACCGGCAAAACATGCACTCGCGTAAACATCTCCACGCATAACGTAAGGTACTTCTCTGCAAACCACATCGCGCATCAAGCCCCCGAAGATACCGGTTGTCATACCCATCGTTAGGGCGACAATCATTCCGGTTCCACTAATAAGTGCTTTCTCGATGCCTATGACATTAAAAATAGCAAGCCCTATGGTGTCGATAAGTATAAAGTAAAAATTGGAAGGAGAAGGCATATAGCGAATGAATAAGACTGTCGCGAATATAGCTGAATAGGTTGCTAGTAGATACTCTGAGGTTTCTACCCAGAAAATAGGTTTTCCTAATAGGAGGTCTCTTAAAGTACCTCCGCCAAGGGCTGTCATCACGCCGACAACGACGATGCCAAACCCATTGATACTTTTGTCATGCCCCAGCAATGCTCCCGATACAGCAAAAAATGCGACGCCAACAACGCCTAACACGATAAAGTATTCTGTACTCATCCTTCTCTCTACTAAGAAACCTTAATGCTTGTATTAAAAAACAGATTGAATGGATCGAATTGCAGGCACAAAAAAGCCCGCTTAAAGCGGGCTTTTTCGAAGTTAACAATAACGCAAGGATTAGTAATCTTAGTTAAGCTTCTCTTTGATACGTGCAGATTTACCTGAACGCTCACGTAGATAGTAAAGCTTAGCACGACGAACCGCACCGCGACGTTTCACTTCAATTGAAGAAACTGCCGGGCTGTGTGTTTGGAACACACGCTCAACGCCTTCGCCGCTAGAAATTTTACGCACGGTAAAAGACGAGTGCAGACCACGGTTACGTTTAGCGATAACAACACCTTCATAAGCCTGAAGACGCTCTTTGTCACCTTCGGTAACGCGAACTTTAACAACTACTGTGTCACCTGGACCAAACGCAGGAACATCAGTCTTTAGCTGTGCTTCTTCGATTTTTTTGATGATATCTTGACTGACTTTGCTCATCATATCCTCTCGTCCTAGTTAACTGTCATCTTGCTGCAGTTGCGCTTGGAATAATTCAAGCAAACGCTGCTGCTCCTCAGTCAGAGCTAGGTGATTTAACAATTCAGGGCGACGCTGCCAGGTTCTACCTAATGATTGCATCAATCGCCACTGCCTAATTTTTTCATGGTTCCCACTTAACAACACATCAGGTACCTTTTGACCATCGAGTATTTCGGGCCGCGTATAGTGCGGACAATCCAAAAGACCGTCAGTGAAAGAATCTTCAACTGCTGAGGCTTTATGCCCCAACACGCCAGGAACTAATCGAGCAACCGCGTCCATAAGGACCATTGCTGGCAGTTCACCGCCGCTTAGCACGTAATCACCAATAGAGACTTCTTCATCTACATGGCTTTCGATTACTCGCTCGTCGATGCCTTCATATCGGCCGCAAATTAAAATTGTGCGGTCAATGTTAGCAAGGCGCTGTACGCCTGCTTGGTCAAGGGGTTTCCCTTGTGGTGATAAGTAGATCACCTTACTTTTTTCGCCACCAACTTTCTTGGCAGCTTGTATTGCGTCGGTTAGCGGTTTTACCATCATCAGCATACCGGGTCCGCCTCCGTAGGGGCGATCGTCTACTGTACGATGGCGATCATGTGTAAAGTCACGGGGGTTGAAGGTGTCAACCGATAACGTTCCAGACTTAACTGCTCGACCTATAACACCCTGTTGGGTAAAAGGGGCAAACATATCTGGAAACAGGCTAACAACGCCGAACCACTTTTCCGGTGTCACTTAAAACCCCGGGTCCCAGTCAACTTTAATGATCTTCGCTTCCTTATCCACCTCTTGTACGACTTCGTCGAACACAAAAGGTAATAGTCTTTCTTTTTGACCAAAAGCATCGCCTACATTCGCTTTAACGTGAATCACGTCGTTAGCACCTGTATTAAACACTTCTTTCACCACACCCAAGTCGTAACCTTGCGTTGTTACTACTTTCATGCCGGTGAGCTCACGCCAATAAACCCCTTCGTCGCCTAAATCAGGCAGCTGTGAAGCATTTATGTTGATATCCAAGTTTTTGATGCGCTCAGCATCATCTCGACTATCAACGCCCACAATTTTTGCAACGAGGCTTTTACCGTGCGGTCGCCACTGGTCAATTTGGTATTCCTTTTCATCGCCAAGAAACCATGGCGCGTAATCAAAAATACCTTCTGGCGTTTCTGTATAGCTGTTGATTTTGACCCAACCTTTAACACCGTACGGTGCGCCAATTTTGCCAACAATCACTTTGTCAGACGCTAGACTCATCTATACCACCAGTTAATAACAGCTTACGCTGCAGATTTTTTCGCTTCTTTTACCAAGCTAGAAACGCGATCTGATAAGCTCGCGCCTACACCAACCCAGTATTCAACACGCTCTAGATCTACGCGAAGACGCTCCGCTTGACCTTGTGCAGTTGGGTTGAAGAAACCGATGTTTTCAATGAAACGACCGTTTCTTGCACGACGGCTATCAGCCACCACTAGTTGATAAAATGGACGCTTTTTCGCGCCACCACGCTGTAAACGAATAGTAACCATAAATGCCTCAAACTCGTTGTAGCGTTACCGTTAACTTAAGCCTTCAACCAACGTCTAAAAATTAGACACCAATTAGAAGGCCGCCGAATTATACGGATATCACCACTCAATGCAAGTAAAAACCTGATTTATCCTTTGTTTAGTTCAATATCGCTCCCGTAAGTAGGTGATGGCCTAAGAACGCAAATACACATGCATGATCTTTCGTAAGTTTCTTTAAAATAACATCTGGTGGTGTATTGTTAACGTAGCACTAGAATTTAGTGTGGATAAAAAACTTAAGCCATATGCAGTTTAAAGGATGGCAGTTAACTGGATTTTAGTTTTTCTCTGGCGCATTTGTTAATCAAAGGCTTCAGTAAATGGATCACGAAGAAGGATTATTCGAATGAAATTATCATCACTCATACTCGCTACATCAATTGCTCCACTTTTCGCGTGTTCATCCGCTACAGATATGGTCACACAACAAGCAGAAGTCCAACCCAATGAAGCTCGTATAGACTTTTTCGCTAACCGCGGAGAAGCCTTTGACAATAAGCGAGAGTACGTAAAGTTGATGTGTTTTAACCAACGCCCTAACGGTGCGTTAGTTCTTCGGGATGTTGAGCCGGGAGAGCATGTTCTATTTGTTCAAGCCAGTGTCGTAAACACTGACCTGCCTGATGGTACCACTCGCGAGGCGATAGTTAGGCTAGATGTAAACTTAGAAGGCGGCAAGCGTTACTCGCTCAACCAATCTCGTGACCATCACGATATGAAAGTATGGCTCCAAGAAACGGATTCTGGCGTCCCTGTTTCTGAAATCGTTACAACCCGTGTTGAATACCCAAAATCGGTGGGAGATTTACGCCTTGAACAATGCAAGGAAGGCACAGTTTAAAAGTACTCGCTTCTTTCAATAACGATTATAGATGACGCAGGGTTACACTTGCGTCGTTATAGTCGTAGGGAACGTTTTGCCACTGTGGCTTTTTAAGCGCTTGTGATTTTGTCTCTTCTGCCTCGGCAAATTTGTTTGATTTGAGTATTAAGCTGGGAAAGCCTTGGGCGCCTATACTACGCGCCATATGCATTTCTTCGTTTAATTTCTCAATTGTACTTTCACTGTTAAGTGCTATTTCAAAGCGCTCGACATCAAGCCCTATTTCTTCAGCAAATGCTATCAAGGTATCAAAATCCGACGGGTTTTTCGCATTCAGGTAATACCCTTCTTGAATTGCCTTGATCATTGCCTTCTCTAATGCTTTTGCTTCATCGCTATCTCTAGCCTGCGCTTTTGCTGCAAGAACTGCTCGACACGAAGGGTAGGTCGAACGACGAGGCTGACACTTTGTCCAAAAATCATAGTTGAATTGTGTTCCAGGCACACGATCTTGAATAGTTTGCCAATAGCCTGCAATAGTAAGTTTCATTTGTTCCGGCATAGGTAAATCACTATCCGGTGCGAGCCCGCCAAGCAAGTAGACAACCTCAATGTCGTTGGGTAACTCACGCTGTATTTGCTCCCAAGTAGGAACGAATGCCCAACACCAACTGCACATTGGATCATGAACATAATACAAAGTACGTGCTTCACTCATCGTTATTTTCCCGTTTTAACTATTTTGCTTTGCTTCTGCGACGTTAACTTTCATCCCAGCGTAAATACTGCCGCTGTAATCGCATTGCCTACGTCCAATGTACATGCTTTGCCGTATAATCCAAATAATGAATTTTAATAAGCGTAGCGAAATCAACGCTATGAATTAGTTATGCGCATGAAGAGGTAATTTTGACAACACCACTCGCTAGTGTATCAACCAAACAAGTCTTACAGTGGATTGGCTCACATTTACTTCGCTACAAAGCGCGCGTTGTAGGTGCAGTTATAGCACTTTTCACGGCCGCAGTTGCATGGCTTTTACTTGGGCAAGGCATTAAGTACGCTATCGACAGCGGCTTCATAGAAAACGCAGCGGATACGTTAAACAAAGCCACAGTATTAGTGCTAGCCATTACTATCGTGGCCTGTTTAGCAACATATGCGCGCTTTTACTTAATGACTTGGCTTGGCGAGCGGGTTAGTGCTGATATCAGAAACCAGGTATATGCGCACTTGCTGTCTCTTCCGCCTTCATTTTTTGCGGAACTTAGAACTGGCGAGGTCATTTCTCGATTTACTAGCGACACTACAATTATCCAGACTGTAGTGGGAATGAGTTTGTCGATGACCCTTCGCTCGGTCGTGACTTTCGTTGGTGCACTGGCACTTATGACGTTTTCTAGTCCCCTTCTTACCTTCTGTGTAATTGTTGCAGTACCCGCTGTGCTGGTTCCTATCAAGGTACTGGCGCCTCAAGTGCGCCGTTATGCCAAAGAAAGCCAGGACAAAGTGGCAGACTTGGGTGCACGCATTGATGAAAGTCTCCATGAAATTATGACCGTACAGGCCTATACCGCTGAAAATGCCGAACGACTGCATTTCTCTAAAAAGGTAGAGCTTGCCATGGACGTAGCTAAAAAGCGTATTCACTATCGCTCACTACTTATTGGCTGCATCATGTGTATCAGTATGACGGCCATCATCTTCATTGCTTGGGTGGGGGCAAGGCAAGTATTAGACGGCACTATGACCGTAGGTGAACTCTCCGCTTTCCTTTTCTATGCCGTAATGGCTGGCGGCAGTGTGGCCACAATCAGCGAAGTCATTGGTGAAGTACAGCGAGGAGTTGGTGCAAGTGAGCGTTTGTACGAGCTATTTACCACTGAGCCTTCTATTCGATCTTTGAATGGTGACACAGCTGAAGCCTCTGCTTCTTCAACGTACTCAGCATTAAAAGGAGCAAGCGCTAAACCGATAATCTCCAAAGCGGCACCAAAAATAGAATTGGAAAATGTCAGCTTTGCTTACCCCAACAGCAAACCTTTGTTTGATAATTTAAACATTAACATTCAAGCAGGAGAACGTCTTGCTCTGGTAGGAGCAAGTGGCGCAGGCAAAACAACACTATTTCAATTATTAATGCGCTTCTACGACCCAAGTGCCGGACAAATACTGTTCAATGGTGCGCCAATCAACAAAATGCCTGTAGACGTTCTGCGCCAACATATTGCGATAGTTACCCAAGAGCCCGTGGTCTTTGCTGATACCGTGTTGGAAAACATTCGCTACGGCAGCCCACATGCAAGTGACGACGCCGTGATAAATGCAGCGAAGCAGGCATTTGCCCACGAATTTATAGATAACCTAGATGAGCGCTACAACACACAGTTAGGCGAACGAGGCGTAAAACTTTCTGGCGGTCAAAAACAACGTATTGCTATTGCTCGCGCTATTTTGGCCGACCGCCCAATTTTACTCCTCGATGAAGCGACGAGTGCGCTTGATGCGATGAGTGAGCGTATGGTTCAACAAGCGATAGATAGATTAATGGTAGGCAAAACCAGCATTGTGATTGCTCACCGACTTGCGACAGTGCAGCACGCCGATCGCATATTAGTTATGGATAAAGGTCAGGTCGTAGGAAGCGGCGACCATGCATCGTTAATGAAAAGCGATACCCTGTACAGGGAATACGCCGAACTGCAATTGCTTAGCTGAACCGCCTGTGGTGCTATACGGTACAAACAACGAGGTCGACCAATCGACTACAAAACATACGTTTTGGTAATACAAAAATAAAGGGCCAGCAGCTTTTTCTGCACAGGTTCCAATAACGCTACGGGTTTAAAATGAAAAATTCATTCTATGGTGCAATGAAGACATGGACAGGTCTTTGCGCTCTTTTTTTAATGATGGTGCCAACTGCAAATGCGCAGTTTATGGGAGACAGGCAAGCAAAGCTTGTAGTAACCAAGCCCATTGAATTTATGAACGAAACGCGAAAAGTGGAAGCAGTAGGTAGTGCTGAAGCCGTTCGTTCAATTGTGTTATATCCTGCCGTCGCTGATGAAGTAACAGAAATTAACTTTGTCCCTGGGCAAACAGTAGAAAAAGGAAAGGTGCTTGTTCGTCTTGATGATAGACGTCAGCAAACGGCATTAAAACGCGCCAAACTCACTTTGGAAGACGCACAGCGCACCGTAGAACGATTAGCATCAAGCTATAAGCAAGGCGCTGTGCCGGTCAGTGAATTGGACTTAGCACGCACTCAACGTGACCTTGCA
Source organism: Alteromonas sp. CyTr2 (assembly GCF_947311905.1). Taxonomy (NCBI): domain Bacteria; kingdom Pseudomonadati; phylum Pseudomonadota; class Gammaproteobacteria; order Alteromonadales; family Alteromonadaceae; genus Alteromonas; species Alteromonas sp. CyTr2. The sequence goes on from NZ_CAMZMZ010000003.1 coordinate 193,194, forward strand.
GAAGTTGCATTGGAAGAAGCTCAAGCCGATTTACAAGACAGACACATCGTTGCGCCTTTTGACGGTGTTGTGGGCATAACTGACGTTGAAGTAGGCGATCGCATTAACGAGCAGACTGTGATCACTACACTGGATAACAGAAGCAAACTCTTTATTAACTTCAGAGCGCCTGAAGCAGCATTGCCCGTTTTACTGAATGCGCCAAACGTAACGCTTGAGCCATGGAGTGACAGAGAGAAACTAGTAAGAGCCGAGATAGCTCAGGTTGATTCTCGTATCAATGAGGCTGATAGAACGCTTCGCGCTAGAGCATTACTCGACAACTCTTCTGATCAATTTCGCCCTGGCATGAGCTTTCGGGTTAATTTAAGCATTGAAGGCGATCGCTTTGCTGCCATTCCAGAAGCCGCACTTTTGTGGGGAGCTACTGGCGCTTACATATGGCTTGCCGAAGACGGTAAGGCTAAACGTGTTGACGTGAGTGTTCATCAGCGTCTTAGAGGAACTATCCTTGTTTCGGGCGACATTGAAGAAGGTGACACACTAATTTCTGAAGGTGTACAACGCTTACGTACCGGACAAGAGATTACTACCGAACTGGCCGGAGGGCCTCAAGGTGAGTGATCCAAACCTATCTTCGTCAGTTAGCGACTTACCATCGCTATCTATTCGACGCCCGGTTCTTATTGTTGTACTAAATCTACTTATTGCTATCGCTGGGTTTGCTGCATTGAGCGGTCTTGAAGTGCGCGAACTGCCCGATGTAGATACACCTCAGGTAACCGTTACAGCAGAATTTCCCGGCGCATCTCCTGAAACAGTAGATGCCGAAGTAACTGGTCGCCTTGAAGGTGCGGTTGCGCGTGTGAGTGGCGTCAAAGACATCTATGCGCAAAGTGAAGAAAACTCGGCCCGTGTTCGGGTTGAGTTTCGCCCCGGCGTTAACTTGGAAGACGCGGCTAACGAAGTACGTGAGTCGGTCAGTCGAATTCAGCGACAGCTTCCGGAAGATGTCGAACAAGTATCGATCATTCGGGCCGACAGCGACGCTCAGGCGGTCGTAAGCCTTGCTATTTCAAGTGATACCTTGGACATGGAGACGCTCACCGAACGTGTCGACACCGATGTAGCACCATTGTTTTTAAGCATTCCTGGCGTTGCCGACGTTATGTTAGATGGAGAAAGAGAGCGTGTGCTGCGCGTTTCTGTAGATCCTCTACGATTAACCAGTTTTGGCCTATCGATGAGTGACATTGCTAATGCACTATCGCTTGCGCCTTTTGATGTACCCGCTGGCAGTATTCAATCTGCCGAACAAGCGTTAATCGTGCGAGCTGATGCAACTTCGGTATCGGCAGAAGATGTGGGTAACATTGTTGTAAGCGGTGACATTCGCATTAATGATGTTGCCAGTGTGTACTTCGGCCCTGCCGACACCACCAGCGTAGTTCGTTTGGATGGAACGCCAGTCATAGGCGTTGGCGTAATACGTCAAGCAAGCTCTAATACGATCGAGATTTCAGATGAAGTGCTGGCCATGGTCGCAGACCTCGACAAGCGTTTTACTGATATGCATATCGTAGTAACGTCCGATGATGCAGAGTTTATCCGCGACTCGGTTAAAGAAGTGGTCGTCTCACTCAGCTTGACCGTGGCGTTAGTCGTGGTCACACTCTTAGTGTTTATTGGTTCATGGCGTGCCACCATCGTCCCTGCCCTGTCGATACCCGTTTCGCTAGCGGGTGCACTGGCTATTATTTGGGGCATGGGCTTTTCCATTAATATTCTTACCCTCCTCGCTCTTGTATTGGCCACGGGTATGATAGTAGACGACGCTATTGTGGTTTCTGAAAATATACAGCGTCGTAGAAGTATGGGTCTAGGTGCCCGTGCGGCAGCCGTGGTGGGCACACGAGAAGTATTCTTCGCAGTAGTAGCAACAACCGCAGTACTCGCCTCAGTATTTATTCCCATCGCATTCCTTCCTTCTACTGCAGGGCTTTTATTCAGGGAGTTTGGAGGCGTATTAGCTGGCGCTGTTATAATCTCATCTTTCGTTGCCCTTTCCTTGGTTCCTGCACTTACCGCCCGACTTAAGGTGAAAAAAGCGAAAGAAAGCGATTTGTTTAGCAAGACCTTTGGCCGTTTTGGCAACGCTTGTTTGCGCCTGTATCAGGCGTCATTATTAAAAGCGCTCAAATATGGCTGGGTAGTTGGTGTGTTGAGCTTAGCAGCAGGCGGTGGCGCTTATATTTTATCGCAAAATATCGATAATGAATTACTGCCAAGCGAAGACAGAGGCACAATTCGTATTTTTGCACGAGGTCCAGACGGTGCTGGCCTAAACTTTATGGACAGACAAGCTGAAAAGATGGAAGAACTGCTGCTTCCCTATGTGGATAACGGCACCATAGATTCCATTTACACGGTAGTCGGTTCGTGGGATCCCAACATCGTCTTTATCACAGCGCCTTTGAAGCATTGGGATGACCGAGACAAATCTCTGCAAGAAGTAGTAAATGAAATACGCCCTAAGCTTCAGCAAATTCCTGGTGCACCAGGTAGTGCCTTCGGCGGCAATAGTTTGAACCTTCGCGGTCAAAGCGGCGGGCTTGAAATAGCTTTAACTGGCGACACTTATGAAAACATTTTCGAAGCTTCACAAGCGTTCTCTCGTCAGATTGAAGATGCACTACCTGAACTAGGTAGACCGAGAATAAGCTACGACCCTACCCAACCTCAGATGAGAGTAAATATTGACAGACGCCGTGCTGAAGAACTGGGCGTGCCGCTTACCGATATAGCAAGTACCCTGCGCGCCGCTGTGAACGGCGATGATATCGCAGATTTGAATGTGGGCGACCAATCTATCCCTATCATGCTGCAAACTAATAATCGCAGTACATTAGATCCATCTGAGCTTACTAGCTTGTATGTGAAAAGTACCGACGGAAACTTGGTGCCTCTTTCTAGCGTAGCTTTCATCAGTGAAGAAGGTGTTGCCGCTGAATTAGAGCGTCAGGCACAGCGCCGCGCAATTAAGCTGGAAATGGAATTGCCCGAAGACGTAGCGCTTAGTAATGTAGTGGAAAATATTCGCAATCTAGCGGCAGAATCATTACCGAACGGTATCGGACTTGTGTTTCTTGGCGAAGCACAAACTTACGAAGAAACGTCTAAGCAAGTAGCGCTTACCTATGTGTTGGCTTTTGTCATTGTACTGCTTGTATTGGCTGCACAATTTGAAAGTGTGAACAGTGCGGTTGTGGTTATGCTTACCGTTCCTTTTGGTATTGCAGCCGCGGTCTATGCCCTGTTTTTAACCGGCACCAGCATTAATATTTACTCGCAAATTGGCTTGGTAATGTTGATAGGTCTTCTCGCCAAAAACGCGATTCTTTTGATTGAATTTGCCGACCAGCTTCGCGATAAGGGTTATGATATTTACGATGCTATTGTTGAGGCTGGTAGAGTGCGTTTACGCCCTATTATGATGACGCTGGTTTCAACAATCCTAGGTGGCCTGCCGCTCATTCTGTCCACAGGCGCTGGCGCAGAAGCTCGTAATGCTATTGGCTGGGTCGTATTTGGTGGATTGGGTATTGCCGTAGTATTTACCCTTTACCTGACACCGGTTTTGTATCTTGCACTTGCCCGATTTACCAAGCCACGCGCAGACGAAAGCGCTAAGCTTGAGAAGGAAATGGAAGAAGCCAACGCACAGCATTCCTAGGATTTTCCCGCTTAAGTAGGCGCTATGCCTATTTAAGCGGCATCTAAACGGCTACTGTGCGCTAGGTTTGCTTTGAGAATTAAGAGAGACGCCCAAGCTACGTGTGTTGTCACAACAAGTGTTACTTCCCGCGTTAAGGCTTGGGCGTTTTTTTATTAAAAAACGGCTGATGCTAGAGCTTTCAAATGGATTAAGAACCTACTGCCCTAGTAGGTTTTACAGAACGCTTTGACTTTGGCTTTACCAGTAAAGGCGAGTAGTTGATCGACCATTCTATCAAAGTAAGGGTTGTAGGTTAGCCTTGCATACACTTTATCTTTCTTATTAGTTGCTAACTCTTCATCAGCGTTATCGGGCTCAAATCCCCACGGCCCATACCACACTTCTTCGCCCGCTTTGCAGCGCGCTTCAGCGTCACTACCTTGACCGTTATCACATATGCGAAAGTCACTCGAAGTACCATATAGCGGGTTCTTATCTGAAAAAAGTGTACTCATATGGGAGGCTGCGCTAATCCGCTGCTCCGGGACCTTCGTGGTTTGCATGACGAGTGTATTTTCAGGTACATCGGGTTCATCCTCACCCTGCCACAATAAACACTTGTGTGGATGAGTAAAATTATCTCTAAACTGTTCAGCTACTTTTGATGTGTCAACCACACTGTCTTTTTCTGCCACCACCATAAGCACAGGTAAATTCAACGCACGCTTTTCTTTTTCCGATTTAGAGAATAAATCTTGAAGCACATTTACGCTTTCTTGATAGGCAGCGAACCCTGGCATTGCAGTGGAGTTATAGCGGCTTGGGTTATCTTCTTCTTCAACATTAGGCCAGGGAAATAATGAGTCAATATAAGGCGCTAAACGGGACACAAAGAAGCGTGATTTAAAGGCTGGTGAAAAATGCATTAGCCCTTTTATATCAAGCTCTTCAGCCATCGAAAAACTTGCTATTGTGGTCAAGTTAGCGCCCGTCGAAAAGCCACCAATGTAGAGGTTGTCTACTTCTTCGGAAAATAGTCGTATGTGATGATTAGTTTCTGTCTGCCACTGCTGATAGCTAACATTTAGCATGTCTCCGGGTTTTGAGCCGTGTCCCGGCAACAAGATGGTTCTAACGTGAATGCCCTCACTGCACATGGCGTTGGCGACATCACGAAAAAAGTAAGGTGAATCGCCTAATCCATGAACTAACAAGACGCCAATATTGCGGTATTGTGTGCCGCATTCAAATGGCATATTCATGGACATTTCTTGTGCTTTGTCGTCAGAAATAAATGCCCTATGTTCAAGCAAGTAACGTTCAACTTCATTTAGGTAATTATCGAAAGGCTGCACACCAACCGGGAAGGCCTGTGCACTGGCGCTGAACTGAGAACTGTGCGACGAATGGCAGCCGCTCAATAAGAACAGCGCGAGAGAAGCAGCACATGCGTGTGCTGCTTTAACGGTAAAATTTGGCATTGTTAACGTTTAGGTCTATGGCAATAAAAAGCGATTATTGCAGTGTATCTTTACCCGAAACTAATGCTTTGGCGAGTAATTTATGGGTAAGTAATGATAGCAGTTCGGTTTCTTCCTCGCTTCGTTCGCCATCAACGCCCGTGATCGCCATTGCAACCTCTAACGTTTTCTCGGCATCAAACGATAGGTCGTGCTTCAAACTGCGTAAAAACGTCCTGGCATCACCGGTGTCAATGGCCTTTCGCGTTTGGTATATCGTGTCGTTTAGAAATGCTTCGCGACAGATTGGGCTTTGCCAGTCTAAAGACTCAACCATTGCATTCAGGTAGTCTTGTTCCGACAATGTGACCATTCCGTCGACTTGATAAAGTAATACTGAAAGCTTGATAAGGGCTTGGTTAAAACTTTGTTGTTCTGATAATTGCATAACACTCTTCCTCTTCGTACTGTACGCGGCAGTACCACAACATGCTCTGCGTCCTAGCAGTAGCGATAATTTTTTTGTGTCTACACCGAGCTATTTAACACCCAAAGCATCAATAACGCGTCGTTGTTGAACTACGATAGGACCTATAAACCTTTAACTTGGTTCCAAGGTTTAACAGGGCTAATAATGTAGACCGCTGAATTGACGATAGTGTTACGCCGCGATGAAGCTTTTAGTTCACAATGTTAAATAAGTGTAAACACCTATTGCATTATAGGTGTTTTTTGACAGGTTCCAAGTGTCACACATCGCAAAAATTGGCGTGAAAAAGAAAAGAACGAAGTTAATCAACATTGTTAACTTACGTTTAAATTTGAACCATTGACGTTGTATGAAAGCCTGGCACACCCTTGATAAGCGTGGGCCAGACTTTACCTTGATAGGCGATGGGTAAAATTAAGAAATGACGTTAACGCAAGCCTAACTTGATATCGTTTATGTAGAAATTGCCCGTATAGACTTTATCGTTATTACCGTGGGATTCTAATGCAAAAAACTGCTTATCTTCATCGTTTAGGGCTTGATACCCCCCGATCACCTGATAAATCCACACTTCAGGGTCAAAGTCTAAAGCCTGTTCTTCAAAGTAATCCAGCGCCGTTTTAGGCTGACCGGAATCGATGACTTCACAAAAATACGCTTCTACCGCTTGCTGCAATGGATCTTTTTCAAGCGACAAAGTTGATTGCTCAGTCACATCAATATCGACTGGCTTCGTGTCTTCGTGCTTAGTCTGACGTTTGTGTACGTGGGTTAACGACGCCACAATATTTTGATAATCGGCTTCATGCTCAACGTTGTTCACGTCTGGTGCTGCGTTAGCAATAATCGTGTCCGATTGATTAAACAACACAGGTACGTTAGTCAGGTTGGCGTAGTTGCCAGGCGCAAAATCAGGCTGCTGCTCTATGTGTAGCAAGAAGCCTTTAAGCAAGCGTGTACGGCCTTGGAACTCTCTAAACCGGCCTAACAAGTCTAATAAGCGTGCTTGTACTACTGATAACTCCTGTGCGGCCTTGGCAAAGCGCTGCTGTAGCGACACCACCAGCAAGTGACGAAGTTCACGGTTAGAACCCGCCAGTTCACTTAACTCATCGAAGCGGAAACACTCAAGCTGGGCAAGTAAATCGGTTACCTGTCCTTGCGCTAGCTCATTTTCGCGAATTTTAGCTTCAACCGAAGACACGTAGCCAAACTCATTGTTAATACGGCCAAACATGACACGTACGCTATTACTCAATGATTCTGAAAGTTGATAGACATGCTCGGTTAAATCGCCCATGTGGGCTGCCGCTTCATTGTACTTGTTGTAATGAAGGGCTTCTTTATAGTGCTCGGTTAGGGTTTTAAGGCTTGCCAGCGACGCACCAATATTAGCGTTGATAGTTCGGTTGCGTTCGTCTTGTAAGCTCCCCTCTAAAAGGGTTCTCACCGCGCTTTTCAAACGCAGTTCGCTTTGCGCTTCCGGACGCCACAATACGCCTAGTTGAACAAGCTGGTCTAATACCTTAGGGCTGTGATCGCGCTCTTTTACCGAACCATTAATGTACGCCTGCATGATAAGGTCGCTGTGACGACCCAATGCGTTTAATAGTTTAGTCCCTGCCTGAATTAACACCTGGCTCATATCAAGCTACCTTGCGAAATAGCGGCCTCCGCCTGCTCAGATAAACTCAGCGCTTCAGTTTCATCAATGAAACGTAGCATTTCGTAAAGGTGTTCAATTTTGCCAGTGCCCAGATAAATCTGTTTATCTGGGTTTGGCTTAATCAGATAACCCATTTCGGTTAAGCGTTTAAACACCTGCTTTAGCTGACCATCCAAATTCACACTGGTAGAACCAAACATGCGATAGCGCGATATTTTCTCTAACTGCTCAGCATAGGCGGGCGTATCTTCAATGGTAGTTTGCAGCTCGTTTAATCGAATAGCGCTGCCCATGGTAATGGGCATATCAGATTCATTAGCTTGCTGAACTAGCAACAACCACTCTACCAGAGGCACTAGGTTAGATGCTGTATCTTGGAACTGCTGTGTAAGCACTTTGCGCTCGTTCTCACCAATGGTGAGGAAGCTGGCAAAGAATACGTCACCCTCAGCGGTGGTCGATAATGTACGATTTAATAACGCTAAATGAGGTTCTAACTGCGCAGCGTTGTCTCTTGATTTAAGATGCCGCCATGCCTCTTCATCGGTCACCTGACATATAAACGCGCCTTGTAAAAGTGCACTCAGTACACGGCCTTGTTCTGTCATCATGCTGATGTCTCCTCACCTGCTACTTCACTGTTCTTTTCTGCTTCTTTTTTCTGTTTAATGCGCGCCCCTATAGAGCTTGCTTTTGGCTGAACCACCTGCAGTTGGCGGGTTACCTTATCTATCAAGTAGCGGTTTTCAAACAACGTCAATACTTCTGACTCTGGGTTAGGGAATGCGCCGACTACACTAATGTTATTGTTTTGACACGCTTCAAAGATTTTCTTCACGTTGTTTTGGTGAAGTGTACCTAGTTCATCGATCGGCCAATGCACTGTGGCGTCGGCATCGCCACGCAGCAGACGGGTGAAAGCGAGTAAGAATTTACACAGAATAAGGTAGGCCATACCGTGGCTTGATGACTCGTTAAGCTGGCGATCAGTACGAATGACAAGGTCACTTTTACCCTCACGAAGGTGTAGCTCGATATCAAGTAGCTTGCTAATGCCGCCCGTAAGCGCTGCACGGCCAAGAATATCAAGAACCCGGCGCATACTTTGACCGTACTCTTCCTCTGGTAACTCGTTAGCCCCCTCTTCCATCCAGTGCTCATAGAGCTTTCTGAATTGCTCAAGTTCGGGCCAGAATTCAAGTTCACTAATACGTGAGCGAATTTTAACAGCCGAGTCTGATACACCATCAAGAGAAAGGTCGCCGTCGACCTCTTGGGTAATACGGCGGCTTTGCGACACAATGCGTTTGTCGATATCGGCAAGTACAAAATAGTATTGCGAAAGATCGGCACCAAAGATACGGCCTTGCTCACGCAAGCCCTGTAGCTTCTGCGGAACAATCACGTTTAGAAGCTGTGCTAAATGCGACACCATACGGCGATGATCAAAGCTCTTCACGCCGTGGGCGTTCAGCGTTGCACACTCTTCACGGGCGCGCTCCCACGTATCAGATAGCCCTGTGCCCGCTTGCGCGGCAATAAGCTGGTCGAATCTTTCTACATAGGCGCGAATATCGCTTAGTAAGTTTTCGCGCTCTTGAAGCTGGCTTTGCACTTCTGAAATACGCTGACCAATACTTACATCGTCGTGCTTAATTTCAGCCGTTTCATCACCTGCCTGAAGCGTAAGCTTGGCAAGAGATTTACTTAAGGTTTTAACCTGTTCTAGGTGCTCACTGGCAGTTTTAAGCGTAGTTTCAAGCTGTCCGTGCTGCTCTTGAAGCTGTTCGCGGTTAGCTTTATAGGTTGCTTGTTTGCTGGCTAAATTACGCTCAGATTCGCCCAATAACTTACGCGACTTAGACAAGCCTTCCTGCCATACCACTTTTTGCTTGGTAAACACGTTAGTGTACCAACGCTCGTAGTCGGCTACTTTATGACGGTGGGTTTCAGTGCGCGTAATGTCTTCTTTAAGCTTATTGATTTGCTTTTTAAGCTGACCTATTTCATCAACATCCACACCGCGATTGCTCAATTCGCTTTCTAGCCAATCCTGCATATCTTTGCGGTCTTGGGCAGCATTGTCTTTCGCCTTACGCATGTCGCTATCAAGCTGAGATATACGTGCTTCACTGTCAGCAATAAGCTGCTGCCAATGGAATTTGTGTTCGGTTTCCGCTTCGCGCTGCTGATCTTTGATTTCGTCACGACTAAGCTCAAATTGTGCCTTCGCTTGCTTTTGCGACTGTTGATTCGCTTCAAGCTTAGTTTTGGCTTTTTGCTTACGTGCAGAAAGCGCCTGCTGATATTCGCTAAGTACCGTATCGCGGTCTTGCTGTGCACGTTTACGGCTGGCTTCGGCACTTTTAACGGCGTTGTCTTTTTGAGTAACCACAAGCTCGGCGTTGCGCACATCTTCGTTCGCTTTCGCTAGGCGCTGTTCGCATTCGTTCTGCGCAGCAAGGGCAGCGGCTTGACGAATTTCAGCTTCTTGCAGTTGCTGCTTAAGGGCTTGCTCGGTAAAGGCGTAGTCTGGGGTATCAAGTTCAGTAAGTGCTAACTTCACGCCCATAAAGGTATCGCTGTCGCCCTGTGCATCCTTTGCCATAGCAGGCGCTAAATCAGTGCGCTCTAGTAGCTCAGGGCGAATAACTTTACCTAAGGATAACTCCCAGTCATCGACATTGGCGCGCAAGAACTCAAGTAGCGAGCCTTCGCCTGGGTAAAGAAGCGCATTTATTTTGTTAACCGCTTTTTCTTCTTGTTGAAAGGCGTTGCGTGCTTTATCTAACGCATTTGAACATTCTTTGCGAAACTCAACTGATTTACTGTGCGCCTGCTGCGCTTGTCGCAGCTCACCGCGCGCTGCATCTTCATTGATAGATGCTTCTTTGATGGCCGCATCAAGAATATCTAGCTGAGATTGTTCAAACTCGTTGTAGCCTGCGTTACTTAATGAAGCTTTTAGTTCAGCTTCAGCAACTTTTAGCACATTCAAACTATTTTGGTAGTCGTTCTGAAGCGCGCTTAGCTGGCTATTGTAGTCGCTCTGAATGCGACTTAATGCTTCACGTTCGCTCTGCTGCTGCTCAGCTTTATTTTCTGCGGCTTCTTGGCGTGCGGCTGACATTTCTTCCAGGGTAATTGACAGCTTTTCACCTAGCTCAGCCAAGCGCTTATTGTAGGCCGACTCAATATCTTGGTGTTTTTCAGTAAGCAGTACATAGCGACTATCGGCCATGGCCTTTTCATTTTGCCACTGCGCTAGATTTGCCACGTCTTCTTTAAGCTGCTCAATATTTTCGTCTTGCCACTTATCGAATTCACGCTCTACCGTATCAAGTTCACTGGTGAACTTCTCAACATCAGCGCGAGCAGATGAAATTACCTGGTTTAGGTGATCACGGGTATCACCCCACTCGCTGTCCGTTTGTTTGCGCTGGAAGCTATTCTCATCCAGTTCATTCTTTGTTGTTTCAACGCGCGCAGCCAAGTAGGTCTTATCAAGCTCGAAGCTATGCTTGAGGTTAGCAAGCACTTGCTCTGTTGTGGTTAGCGCCATGTCAGCTTGTTCGAGTTTAGAAAATTCAGGGCGAATTTTGTCGAATTGTTTAATTAAGTGACATTCTTTAATCCAGTCATCGACGCGGTGGCGGCTTAGGCCTGAAGTAGGTGGCGTAACACCATCCTCTTCTAAAATGGCGGCAATCATGGCCTTGATAGTTTCCATCTTGCCTTCTTTAGAGTGAACCGCTTTAGCCAACTTCTCAATGTGGCGCATGTGTTTCGACGGTTCGCAAAGGCTAAAGATTTTGGCGTAGCCTAATAGCTCACGGGCATTGTTACTCTGGTTAAGCACCCCGTTGTCGTTTTGAATGATGGCACGGAAGTCTTTCGTATTAAGTAAGCTCGTAACCAATATGTTGTTACGCTTCATGGCGCGTGCAAGCTCGGCGCTGCTTACACTAGCGTGTTTGCCGTTCTTTTGCTCTATCAAATAATCACTGATTTCAAATGGCTTGCCGATTAAACGATAATTGACGCCGGTTCCGTTTGAGCTTAACACTGCTTGGCACAGGTCACCTTCAGCACGCGTGTATTCATAAATAATAAAGCTAGATAAACGAGGCAAATACCAGCGTTCAAAGCTGTCACGGGTTGCCGGTACCACGCGACTTGGGTACTCGCCGTAAAAAACGGGAATAAGTCGTTGAAGCGTGGTTTTACCCGACGCATTGGTACCACAAATATTGGTGTGTCCATCAAGCTTTAGCTCGACCACGCCTGGTAAATGCGTGTCGATAAGAATAATACGTTTTAAGCCTGCCATAGTGTTCCTGTATCAATAACTCTGCCGCGTGAACGCTCACACAGCACAAAACTGTACCTGCTTTAATAGGTAAAAGTTGCATACCTTAAAGAAAGCGAGCACATGCGCACGATGTAGCCCGTCAGTGTATTATGAATTCACGAATTTGCACAGATGCGCGGTGATTTGTTGGTTATAAAGCATGCTATTGTTTAAAAGTTAGTTGGCAAAGCTTTTGAATATCCCAATAACGCCAAATAAATATAAAGCGGCACGTACTGATTAGGTACGTGCCGCTTTAGCGAAAGCATTGAGCTTTCATAGAACAGCGATGAAATGAACGGTTTCTACAAGGCTGTTCATCAGTTGTTTTACTTCACTGACAATACATTTACCGACTCTGGTGCGGGATACATCATGCTAAAACTGGGCGTAACATCACCCGAGGCTGCATTTAGAATATTGTCAAAGCGCAGGATCATGCCATTTGATTTTTCAGCAACATATACATGACCATTGCTGAGCATCAAGTCTACCGGATTACCCAACATTGAACTCGGTCCTGCAATATTGACGGATACATCCGTTATGCCATCGGCACTGCCTGCGCCAGGAATCACGTACAATTTACCGTCAGCAGCATCCGCTGCGCTGCCTACATCAGAAATGACCAAACTATCGCTTTGGCTATCATAGTCTATGCCATGGATGTTGGTTGGCACGGCAAATGCTGTCCCACCACTTGCAGGGACAATCAGCCTGTCTTCACCCGTAATTACGGTTTCACCGCTTTCCATTTTGCGCATCACTTCTTCAAACACGGCAACCGAACCGTTAGTTAACGCCAGATACGCGCTATCAGTTGATGGGTCGTAATCCACATCCCAAGGGCGCGCCCCGTTGGCAGCTTCAAGTGTTAATAGAGGCGCAACATTGCCTGACGCACAAGGCGAAAATACGCGAACGGCAGGAGTAGCTTCGTTAACATCAGCCACAAATACCACACCGGCTTCAGAGGCGATGTCTAGCCCTTTCGGTGCAATCAGTCCGGTATCGCTACCCGCAATCATGTGGTCGAAACTATCGCTATACATCATACCCTCTCGCATGGTTTTGAGGCGATTAATCACGAGTAAACCACCCGTTGAGGTTTCAACATCATCGAAAGTAATGACGCCATCACCGCTAGCCGTGAAAGCGGCACTCTCAATGCTCATACCAGCGTCAAAAGTGCTTTGCTCACTGGAAAGTACAGCGCTGTATTGCGCTACTTGCCCCGTGGTTGCACCTTCGCTTGCAGGGTTACTTGATACCGAAAGGCCCATAATAGGCATGGTAGTTATGCCATCGTCCGATGCGTCTTTCATCTCGTTCAGCTGAGTTAACTCGGCCAACGACTCTGGTTTTACTGAAGGCGTTGATAGCGTTGGTGCAACGTCGCCACTAGTACCGTTGAATATGTTTGAGAACACCAAAATGGCGTCATTGGACTTTTCCGCCACACGAAGATCAGAACCGGTTAAAACAATGTCTACCGGATTACCAAGCTGGGTCGATGCGCCGCCAATCACTCTACTTGGTACAACAGCCCCATCAGCCGTAGAGACATTTTCTAAAACAAAAATTTGTCCATCATCAGCAATTGCAGCATCGCCAACGTCTGATAACACCATACGATTGGACATAGGCTCGTAAGCGATACCGTGCAGATTAATCGATATTTGATTTCCGTCTGCATCTGAAGGCACCACTGAACGCATAACTGTGGGCGCAAAATCAGAACCAGCGACACTATCGTAAACCGCGAGTGTCCCATCGGTCAGTGCAACAAACAATCTATCGCTTTGTTCGTCATAGGCCACATCCCATGGTTTTGCTGAGGTCATTATTTCTGCAATCGGTGCAACATTGCCTGCTGCTTGGCCACCGAATACGCTAACCTTTTGACCGTTAAAGTCAGCCACCATAACTAAACCTGCATTTTCAGCAAAGGCAATACCTTTCGGATTAACAAGGCCCGTAGTTGCGCCCGTTATCTCATGCCCTGTACTCATCATGTAGTCGGCTTGAGCTTCAAAATTACAAAGCGTTCTTAATAACGGTAAATCACTGTCGCCAGCTTGTACCAAGCTTCCGCTTTGCGTGAATACAATCCCCTCATTCGCTCCAGTGGTTACCGTAGACAAAACATTTGCGTTTTGGTCAATCGAAGTAACCGTATTGCGGTTGTCATCGCCATTATTTGCGACCAAGAATGTCGCAGACGCGAAGCCTGGGGTTCCATCTTGACCGGGTGCACCATCTTGGCCAGGCGCGCCATCAGTCCCATCGACACCATCTGTTCCGTCGTCACCGTCGCAGGCACTTAGCGCGAGAACCATTGCCGTCGCCAACAGTGACAGTTTTAATTTTTGCTGTGATGTTTTATTGAATTCCATCTTCATCTCCGTACTTGTTGATTCGTGAAGAGACGTCACTTAAACGCGCGATGCGATAAGTACTGCTCACGTCCTGTTCAACAAGCCAAACGATTGATGAGTGAAACTGGATGCAAAAAAAATAAAAAAACCTCAATGCATTGCTGCGATTGAGGTTTTTAAGCATTGTTAAGTAATGCGATAGTCTTTTAACGTGGTGGGAAGCCACCGCCTCCGCCAAACCCGCCAGGACCGCCGAATCCACCCGGGCCGCCTGGTCCACCAGGGCCTCCAAAACCGCCACCAGGAGGCATCATGCCTTTCATCTGACGCATCATCTTCTTCATGCCGCCACCAGACATTTTCTTCATCATTTTCTGCATTTGCGTAAACTGCTTAAGTAAACGGTTTACGTCTTGAATTTGCGTACCTGAGCCTGCTGCAATACGGCGCTTACGCGACCCTTTAATCATATCTGGGCGCGCACGTTCGGCCGGTGTCATTGAATTAATGATGGCTTCCATTTGGTTAAACTGCTTGTCGTTTGCCTGATCTTTGATTTTATCAGACATACCGCCCATGCCAGGAAGCTTATCAAGCATTCCCATCATGCCGCCCATGTTCTTCATTTGCTCAAGCTGATCTTTAAAGTCTTGCAGGTCGAAGCCTTTTCCTTTCTGTACCTTCTTGGCCAGCTTTTCCGCTTTCGACTTATCGACTTTACGCTCAACCTCTTCGATAAGGCTAAGTACGTCGCCCATGCCCAAGATACGAGACGCAATACGCTCAGGGTGGAAAGGCTCAAGTGCATCAACCTTTTCGCCCATACCGATAAACTTGATAGGTTTACCCGTGATGTGACGAACCGACAGTGCAGCACCACCTCGTGCATCACCATCTGCTTTGGTCAGTATTACACCGGTTAGCGGTAGCGCGTCGTTAAACGCCTTTGCCGTATTCGCAGCATCCTGACCGGTCATGGCATCAACCACGAACAGAGTTTCAATTGGCTTAACAGCAGCGTGAAGCTCTTTAATTTCGTCCATCATGTCGTTGTCGACATGCAAACGACCTGCTGTATCCACTAGTAGTACATCGAAGAAATTCTTCTTCGCTTCAACAATGGCATCATTAACGATATCAATGGGCTTTTGTAAAATCGTTGACGGGTGAAAAGCTACATTCACTTCACCGGCAAGGGTTTCAAGCTGCTTGATAGCGGCCGGACGATAAACGTCGGCACTCACTACCATCACTTTCTTTTTCTCGCGCTCAGTTAGGTATTTCGCAAGTTTACCTACAGACGTAGTTTTACCCGCACCTTGTAAGCCCGCCATAAGCACAACAGCCGGAGGTTGAGTTGCGAGGTTAAGCTTTTCGTTCGCCTCCCCCATCACCGACTCTAGTTCAGACTGAACGATTTTAATAAATACTTGGCCAGGCTTGAGGCTTTTGGTTACTTCGGTACCAACTGCACGTTCTTTTACCTGTGCAACAAACGCTTTTACTACGGGTAGCGCAACGTCGGCTTCAAGTAGCGCCATACGCACTTCGCGTAGCGTTTCTTTAATATTGTCTTCAGTAAGACGCCCTTTACCGCTGACATTTCGTAATGTCTGGCCTAAGCGTTCTGATAAATTCTCAAACATAGTATGAAACTTCTTTTTATTTCAGACGTAATGCCCGCATTGTAACGTAAAAGCGAACGGTAACGTACCCACAATTGCGGTTAAATTTTTAAACTTTTGCGTCAAGGGTTGTCGAAATTTGATGTACGAATTTCGAAGTCGATATGGAGTAAAAATTGTCCTTCCATGATCCTATACCCACACTAAAAGTGGGTGTGAAACAAACAAAATCAAGGAGATGGTTGAATTTACTTGCAAGTTGCAGTATCAATACCGACTCAGTCGGTGAAGACGTCACCTACCTATTACAGGACGCATCATGAACACCCTTTTCGCCATTTCTGCTGCTTTACTCTACGCATTAGCTGCGGCAGTACTTATTGGCAAATTCGTACACCAAGACGGCCCGAATAAGCGATTAGGGCTATCCATCGCTAGTGTTGGGGCAATTGCACATATCGCTTTTCTCACCAACGTTATTATTGTCGCGCCTGGGCAAGACATGAGTGTAACCAACGTACTTTCATTAGTGTCGTGGATAATCACCGTGTCCATGCTTATATTTGCCCGCGCCATTCCTAATCTTATTTTACTTCCTGTTGTTTTCGGCTTTGCAAGTCTTACGGTACTCGCCTCACAGTTTATTCCCGTGTCGTACATCATGCACATAGAGCTGCAGCCGGGCTTAGTTATCCATATTAGTTTGTCATTGTTTGCTTACTGCACTTTGGTCATTGCATTCTTATACGCACTGCAAATGTCCTACATTACCTACCGGTTAAAGCAAAAAGGTGCTGCGCTACTACATTCATCACTACCGCCTTTAATGCTTGTAGAAAACATTTTGTTCAAGCTGTTGCTTGCGGGAACTTGTTTACTAACCGTCTCACTAATTAGCGGGTTTGTTTTCTTAGAAGATATGTTTAACAAAACTTACGCGCATAAAACGGTGCTATCAGCGGCCGCTCTCGTTGTTTTTCTCATTCTTTTAATAGGCCAGAAACTTCGAGGTTGGCGCGGGCGACAAGTTATTGTGATGACAGTCTTGGGTGTGACGCTACTGTCCCTTGCCTATTTTGGTAGCAAATTAGTTCGCGAATTTCTTCTTTAAAACTCCCTGTATTTATTGCTGAGCTCGATGCCGAGCTTGCTTTTCAGGCGGCTCGGCGGCGCTTGTCACTTTTTGGTGTTATCTAGTTAATTAGGGACATATCAACAATTTTCCCTTGAAACTCGCACCTCAAATCAATACATTTGAAGCCTAAGTTAAGACAGGAACCCATTAATTGGACGACATATCAACGAGTACGCTGTTTATCGCGCTCGGCGTACTCATATTACTATCTGCGTATTTCTCTAGTTCAGAAACTGGCATGATGTCGATTAATCGTTATCGACTCAAGCATTTGCAAGGAGAAGGCAACCGCTCAGCTATACGTGTTGCTAAACTTCTAGAACGACCTGATCGCCTTATCGGCCTTATTCTCATCGGAAACAACTTAGTTAATATTGCAGCATCCTCGCTTGCAACCATACTTTGTATTCGTTTATTCGGTGACTATTGGGGGCTGTTTGCTGCTACCTTTGGCTTAACGTTGGTCCTACTTATTTTTGCAGAAGTAACGCCGAAAACACTAGCTGCGCTGTATCCAGAAAAAGTGGCATTTCCGAGCTCCATTATTCTGCTTCCACTACTTACCTTGCTGTACCCTTTTGTGGCAGCGATTAACGGTATCACAAACGGCATTCTAGCTTTGCTAAGAATTAGTCCTGCAAGTGGAAGTGACGACTCGTTAAGTCGAGAAGAGTTAAGAACCGTGGTTTTTGAAGCTGGTGCCATGATCCCTAAGCGACACCAAGATATGTTGGTGAGTATTTTGGACTTAGAAAGTGTAACGGCCGAAGATATCATGGTGCCACGTGCTGAAATTTTTGCTATCGACATTAACGACGATTGGAAGAAAATTCAAAAAGCGTTAACCCATGCTCAACATACCCGTGTTTTATTATACCGAGACAGTGTCGACGATGCGGTAGGCTTTGTGCATGTGCGTGACGCCCTGCGCCTTCTATCAAAAGACCAGTTCACTAAATCAAGCTTGCTTCGCGCAGTTCGTGAGATTTACTACACGCCTGAATCTACCCCGCTGCACACGCTGATGTATAAGTTTCAAGCCGAAAAAGAGCGCATTGCTCTGGTTGTTGATGAGTATGGCGACATTATGGGTCTAGTCACTCTTGAAGATATTCTTGAAGAGATTATCGGTGACTTTACCACCAGTATGGTTCCAGACCACAGTAAGGAAGCACACGTACAACAGGATGGTTCAGTATTGGTTGATGGTAGTGCCAACGTCCGAGAATTGAACAGAGAAATGGATTGGAACCTGCCTACGGAAGGCCCTAAAACCCTTAATGGTTTATTACTTGAGTATCTTGAAGATATTCCTGAGAACAAAGTAAGCGTGCGTTTGGCGGGTTATCCGTTAGAAATTGTAGACATTTCAGAAAGCATGATAAAAACCGTCAGAATCATGCCGGAATACTATGTTGCACCTAAAGAGTCGAATAATGACCACTAAGCGTTTTGGTGGTTAACCTGCCTTTCGGCCTTATCAGCTAACCTTTTGATTCGTCAGCTAGACGCTGTGCTCTATTTGCCAGCGCTCTAGCTTTCGCAGCAGCAACCTTATCTGACAATTCAGATAATTTGGCAATAATATCCTGCGTCTCCTTATCTTCACGTAAATCAGCCTCCGCCATATGCGATTGCAATGAACGTTTAAGGAGCTCAGGAATAGATTTGCTGTCCATTTCCCAACCCTTTAATAGAATAAACTTTGACACTCTCAAAGAGTCTATCGACCATGTGGGAATATACTTAACGATTAATTGTTCAATTTCCGAAATTAATCGCTAAGAAGGAGCAAGGCGTTTACAGCCCTTGATAATGCGTTACCAGCGTGCCTTTGTGCTCTTTTAAAGAATACTTGATAACAGCAATTGAGGCCGTAGAAAACAAACTTGTGGTGTAAGACTGGCACAGTTCATCAACGAGATAGCTAACTAGCGGCATGTGACTAACAACAAGAAGTTTTTTGATTGGTTTTTTGGAATTGACCGCGGCGTGAAGAAGTCCATCAATATAATCACTCACCAGTCTTGGCGAGCCTTCCGGAACAATATCTTCATTATTTTCAACTTTGTTCGCAATGATATCAAGCGATACCATATCATGGGTCTGTTTGGCTCGACGATAAGGGCTCACAAGCGCTAAGTCCACAATGCCTTTCTGGCAATATTGGTCTTTTAACCATAAAGCTGCTGTTTTGGCTTGCTCTCTACCTAATGGTGTAAGTTGCCTGCTTTTATCATCGAGTCTGGGCGCTTCTGCTTCACCGTGACGCATAATGAAAAGATAAATGTCGTCGTTGCTACTTTGACCTGACATAACATTGCGCATAGTATTAATGAAAGTATGCTAACGATATCAGAGAGCTGATACTACGCCTAGCGCTAAACCGCGAATAGTGAGAATTTTCGTACATTATTTAACGTTTTGTGAAGTTTCTCTTTATAGACGCTCCAGCAGTAAGGTGCTCTTGACCAAAAACGAGACAATGTGAACAACACCATAAATTTAGAAAACGCACATCACGTTACTTTACCTAATGGGTTGCGTGCCATGTTATGTCACACGCCAGAAGCAAGTGAATCTTTTGTTTCAATGGCGGTAAGAGCCGGACACTTTTATGACCCAAACGATTGCCAAGGGTTAGCCCATCTTCTTGAACACATGCTTTTTATGGGTAGCCGTCATTTGCCCAAACCCAATGCTATAAATGGATTCATTGAGCAACACGGCGGCACAATCAATGCATGGACAGGTACCGAGTACACAAATTACCATTTCAATTGCAGCGGTGACGCTATTGCGCAAACATTGCCTGCATTTGCAGATATGCTTAGGCAACCCTTATTTGAAGAAGACGCGCTAACCAACGAAATAAAGAACATTCATGCTGAATTTGAGTTTAAGAAAAAAGACGACCTTCGCCGCCTTTATCAAATTCATAAAGAGACATGTAACCCAGAGCATCCCTTTGCAAAATTTTCTGTAGGCAATTGCGATACCTTTTCTCAACACGAATGTTCAGAGCTTAAACGTCGCCTGAAGTCACTGCACCAATCGTATTACTGTGCGCTTAACATGAGCTTGTGCATAGCCAGTCCTATGCCAAAACGTCAACTCGAGGCGTTAGTGAATCAGTGTTTTGGGACATTGCCAAGTGGACAGTTAGCCTCTGACGACTGGCCTTCGCTTTACACAGAAAATGAACTGGGCATTCAAATCAACATTCATCCGCTGCAATCTGCTAGACGTATGATAGTGACATTTGCCCTCCCCGCTTTACAGAACGACTACAAAACCAAACCGCTGAACTACATCAGCCATTTGATTGGTGACGAAGGTGAAGGAAGCCTACTTGCCTATTTAAAAGAAAAAGATTGGGCGTTAAACCTGATAGCGGGCTCTGGCATAGAAGGCGATAAATTTAAAGATTTTAATGTGAGCTTTCAGCTTACCCAGGAAGGCCTTAAACACAAAGCGCAGGTGTTAGAGGCACTATTTAGCTACATCGAATTAATTAGAGAAGCATCGACTG
Source organism: Alteromonas sp. CyTr2 (assembly GCF_947311905.1). NCBI lineage: Bacteria > Pseudomonadati > Pseudomonadota > Gammaproteobacteria > Alteromonadales > Alteromonadaceae > Alteromonas > Alteromonas sp. CyTr2. The sequence continues at coordinate 213,546 of NZ_CAMZMZ010000003.1, forward strand.
AAGAGTGGCGCTTTCACGAAAAGTCGCAGCTAAACGCGCTGGCCTTAGAGTACGAAGAAAATGTGAAGCCGCTTGGGATCATAACTGAGTATGCACAGCATCAATTTATATTCGAACCTGACGAATTAAATAGACTTCGCTCTACTATTGGTAGTTATGACAGAAGCATAATTGAGCATGCTCTGTCCTTTTTCACGCCCAAGAACCTTCGTTTAAAGGTTATATCAAAAGATGTTAAAACCACTCAGGTTTGCGCATTTTATGAGGCTGAATATAGCGTTGAAGACATCGACGATGCGCTAATATATTCACTTAAAGGCGCAAAGAAAATTCCAGAATTGTGCCTTCCACCACCCAATCCTTATTTGGCGAGCGAATACACGCTTATCCTCCCTGAAACGGGGTTTAATGTTCCAAATAGGTTGGTAGATAATGGTGGCTATCGATTTTGGTTCGCTCAGGACCAACAATTCCATAGCCCCAAAGGCGATATTTATATCTCTTTCGACGCCGCTCAGTTTTCAGACTCTTTGACCTCTGTTGCGGCCAAGCGAATTTGGCTCGGCGCACTTAACGATCATCTCCAAGCTAAATACTACCGCGCTGAAATAGCAGGACTTCACTATCGGATTTATGGACATCAAGCTGGGTTCACACTACACACCCGTGGTTTTACGAATCAGCAGACATTGTTAGCAAGTCAACTTCTTGACGCCGTTCTCAGTTTTATTCCTGACGAAAGAGCCTTTGAACATCACAAAGCACTTCAAATTCAAAGCCTTCATAATTCACTGTTAAATAAGCCGACTAACCGTTTATTCTCTCGTTTAAGTGTTCTTATTCAACGCAACACGCAAGCGCCAGTTGAATTGTTAGACGTGATAGAAAACATCTCTTATAACGAGATGCTAAGATGTCGCAGTGCAGCCTTTGAGCATTATTTTGTAGAGGCATTTATGCATGGCAACTGGGCAAGCGAAGAAGCAAAGGCGTTTTCGACGTCGCTTCATAGCCATTGTAAAAATGCAGGGGGAGCTCCCCTTTCTCGTGCCGTATCTAAGCTGCCTGTGGGCGAAACTCTTTATCATGAAGTGTTGTGTAATCACGATGACTCAGCGGTCGTACTTTATTTACAAGCGCCTTCTCCGAGCCTCACCGACACCGCATTATGTATGGTTCTTGAACAGATGCTGGCAGCACCGTTCTTCAATTCGTTAAGAACAGAACAGCAATTGGGATACATAGTCGGTACAGGCTATGTGCCACATAATCAACACCCCGGAATGGCATTTTATATACAAAGCCCGCAATGCAATCCAAAGCAGTTGCTAGATGCAATGACCGCCTTTTTATTCCAGCAACTCAATGAAATAGAGTTCTATCGTTTTTATTGGCCGACTATCCAACAAAACCTTATTAAGCAGTTAGAAGAGAGAGATCTTACTCTTTCGATGAAGTCACAGCGTTTATGGGTAAGTTTGGGTACGCAAGATTTAGAGTTTAATAGAAATGCAAAGCTTGCTGAAAGGATCAAAGGCTTGAGTTTCGAAGAGATTCAAGACTTCGCGCATCAACTCGCTAAACGAGAGCGCTGCGGGGAATTGGTGCTGTTCTCTCGAGGAAAATTTGAGAGTATTCCCACCCAGGAAAAACGAACGATTAACAGTATTTCTGAATTCAAAAAAGAAATTCCTTACTACTAAAGCTGCATTGTAGGCACGTGCCACGGTCGTTAAGATTTTAACCAATCTGCCGATACCCAGTGGTATTCGCAGACAAGGTTGGTTAATAAGTAAACCATCATTCTTGTTATTACTAAAAAGTCCTTGTAGAGGCTTAGTTAATTCGGCATATTTATTATTCTGGCTGTTAGGGATGCCGCCAGTAAAATAAAAAAATAATAAATGGCGTATGCCAAAGGTGTGTAGGTGCGCTCAACCCTAATTTATTCAATTTCTCTTCTTTTGTTGGCTTTGTCAGGAATTCTTTTTTCTTCTGCAAAGGCGATAGAGGTTTCTGATCTTCATTTTACAGAGCTAAATAAGCAGCAAGGACTCTCTGACACTGCGGTATTGGACATTGTAGAAGATAACAATGGTTACATTTGGCTCGCGACCTCCAATGGACTCAACCGTTATTCCGGATATGAAGTAAAGCAATATCACCCTTCAGATGTCGATCCTTACTCGCTCCCAACTGGTTACATACAGAATTTGTTCTTAGACTCCAAGGGAGATTTGTGGATAGGTACGCAAGCAGGACTCGCGAAATATCAACCAGAAAGCGACAATTTTAAAATATTTAATCGACAAAATAGCGTAATTAAAGTTGATTTTATTACTGGAATTGGAGAGTCATATGAAGGCGATATTCTATTTGCTGACTTAAAATTTCTTTACAAGTTATCTAAAGATACACATCAAATCGAAGTCGTAAAACAAATACACAGAGACCAGAGCTTTATCAAGGTCATTTATGATGAAGCGAACCGCACTTGGTTGGGCTCAAACGAATTTGGTCTTTCGCTTATTGATAAATCTGACGAGTCCCTCTACTCCGCAACCAAGGTTAACCCTTGGGGAATAAATCTGGATGTTCGCTCGATTCACGATGTCAAAGTGATAAATGGAAATTACTGGCTTGCAACGAATGAAGGCATCTACGTAATGTCGGCCTCCGGCAAGATATTACAGCATCTAAAAGATGAATTTACTTCTGAGTCTAATGAAGCATTAAATACGCTTTCAATCTTCGAAAAGGAAGATGATATTTGGGTTGGAACCCAAGCAGGTCTTTTCATTTTCAGCGAAGCTGCTATTACTGATATAGATTCCAATTTTAATCCGCAAACTTTATTTTTGGCTCACGACAACCAAGAGTTAACAGGGCTGCCTACAGCAACTATCATGAATCTGGTGGCCGATAGACTTGGGGGTGTATGGGTCACAACTATAAAAAGCGGCGCATTCAGATTTCATCCTGAATATGCGACTACAAGGTATAAGTCTGTATTTAATTCACCAAATGCTGCTGAAGATGATTACTCGGCAATATGGGGATTTGCAGAAGATAAGAACCAAGATATTTTTGTTGTTGCTCAGCAGAGAGGACTAGGAAAACTCGATTCAAGCTCAGGTGAAGTCGAATTTTTTGAGACTCTTAGTAAATTACCTAAGTCCATAACATACTGGGACTTGGAAATAGACCCGTATGAAAAAATTTGGCTTGCCTCATCAAATGGCATTTATGTACTTGATAAGGCAAATAATACGCTGAAAATTACTAATCATTTTTTTGAAGGAGTTTTTATCGACTTTTTCTACCGAGACGATGATGAAATATGGGTGTGGGTTGATACGAAAGGGCCACATAAATTAACTTTTGATCCTAAATCAAATCAAGTTTTAGTAGAGAAAATAGACGTTAAAATAGATTACTCACTTCTTGTTCCTATTTTCAAAGATTCAAATAATAGGCTTTGGCTAAGAAGTGAGTCTGGAGTTAGCATTTATTCATTAACAGAGAAACGACAGGTATATTCTCTTGAACAATCCAATGGTTTCGACTCCCAAGTTTACCGAGTTTTCGAAGCAAACGATACCTATTGGCTTACAACCAGATCCAAAGGAATAATCGGTGTAAACAAAAATACCTGGGAGATAACTCAGAGGCAAAGTCGTCAGGAAAACTCTGGCCAGATTATATCTTCAATAGGCGTGGGTGACAGAATCTGGTATGCAGATACTGCAGGTGTTCACCAGATCCACCTACCAGATTTAACGGAGTTAATAACGATACCTAACTCAGAATTGAATTTTAATTCACTGGGTGAAAGTTCAATTTTTGTATCATCTGACTCCAGTATTTACTTTGGTGGAATGACCGGGTACAACGTCGTAAATAGAAATCACCTGAAAACTGTGAAAAGCTTGTCAAAAACTCTCACACCTGAGGTTTCTGAGCTGAAAATCTTTGGCGTTTCAAATAATAAGTCAAATATTGTGCAACGAGAATATGGAACTGAAAAAAGTTACTTTTCATCCGCTCAAAATATCAACTATAAAGATTCTATTTATCTTGAGCATAACGAGTCTAGATTCAGCATATCTTTCAATTTACTCAACGCTGTTTATCCGCAGCACGTGGTTTATCGATATCGGTTGCTTGGTTTTGACGACAACTGGATTGATAATGGAGACGACAGAGTTGCTCAATTTAATAATATAAGCTTTGGAAACTACGTTTTCGAGGTACAAGCAAAAGCGCCTGGAAGGTTGTGGTCTGACAGCAGAAATCTTTCAGTTCAAATCGCAAGACCACCTTGGCTTCATACTGTTGCTATTGTTTTTTACTGTATTGTCGCATTCGCTATTTTTGCATTCATCGTTCGCCAATATCAGATAAGGAAGGCAAACCAGCTTGCCATTAAAGAGTCGGAAGAACGCCTTAAACTGACGCTATGGAGTTCTGGAGATGAGCTGTGGGACTGGGACGTATATAGAGGCCAAGTTTACCGTGCAAATACGTGGGGCACACTTGATTTTCCACAAGATGATATACGCACTACAGGCGCTTACGATGCAAACATTCATCCTAACGACGTAAACCGTGTTAAAACTGCCCTAAGAGACCATCTTGAAGGTAATAGCGACCTCTACGAGCTTGCATACCGCGCAAAGACATTTAAGAATCAGTGGATTTGGATACTTGACCGCGGAAAAGTGGTTGAAAGAGACCACAATGCTCAGCCGGTACGAATGACTGGTACGCTTAAGAATATTCATCACTTAAAAGAAGCTGAAGAGCAGCTGAATCTATTTAAGCGTTCAATTGAGAATATTTCTGAAGGTGTATTCATAACTAATACCCAATTTAAATTCATAAGTGTAAATAATGCATATTGCGGTTACACCGGCGAGACCCGCGATCAAGCGTTAGCAAGCTATATGCACTTCCATCTATATCCAGACGCTTTTACCGAAGAAATCAAGAAAACGCTAAAAGCGAAAGGTAACTGGTCAGGTGAAGTAGAAAGTGTGCGAGTGAACGGTGAGCGTTATGAAATGGAATTAAACATAGACGCCGTCCATGACGATGACGGAAAAATAAGCCATTTTGTAGGCGTATTTAGTGATATAACGTCAAGAAAAAGTACTGAAAAAGAACTATTGAAACTAGCTAATACCGACCCGCTCACGGAGCTTCCTAATCGTTCGTTCTTCCAAGCTAGCCACCAGAACTTGGTGCGGAAAGGGGCACAACATACCCTACTCTGTTTGGATATGGATAACTTTAAGAAAATAAACGATTCTTTAGGCCACCAAACGGGCGATATATTAATTAAACAAATAGCAAAGCGCTTACAGAGAATTACGGGTAAGAGTGCGACCTGCTATCGTTTAGGTGGTGATGAATTTAGTGTGTTAATGGAAGACAATGCCGATATCCACACGGTAACGCATTACGCACAGAATCTATTAGACACACTATCTCGCCCCTTTATCATTAATAAGCAAGAGTTTGTATTGGGTGCCAGTATTGGAATCGCATTCTTCCCTGACGACGGCACTTCTCCTCAAGAAATGCTGAAAAACGCCGACACAGCCATGTATTTCGCTAAAAACAATGGCGGCAACAGCTATCAATTCTTTAGCGGAGAGATGAATCAAAACGCCGTTAGGCAACTGCAAATTGAAAACCTTATAAGACAAGGTATTAAAGATGACTTGTTTACGGTTTACTACCAGCCGAAAGTTGATATAGCCTCAGGTAAGCTAGTCAGCATGGAAGCTTTGGTGCGCTTTGAACACCCACAAAAGGGCATAGTAAGCCCTGGGCAATTCATCCCTCTGGCAGAACAAACGGGCCAAATTATAGAAATTGGTGAACAAGTGCTAAGAAAGGCTTGTGCAGATACCAAACGCTGGGTAAACCAAGGTTTGTTTAGTGGTCGTGTAGCTGTGAATATATCTGCGAAGCAGTTCGAATTACCTGACTTAGACGACAGAATAAACAAGATTTTAAGCGATATTGGTTTGTCGCCACTACATTTAGAGTGCGAAATAACTGAAGGTACGCTAATGGAAAGCCCTGAAAACGGCCTTCAAATGATGACTCGCCTTCGCGAAAGAGGTATTCACCTAGCGCTAGACGATTTCGGTACAGGTTACTCGTCTCTAGCCTACTTAAAGCGTTTCCCGTTAAACACGCTAAAAATTGACAAAGCATTTATTGACGATATTGCAAAAAGTAATGTAGATCGTCATATGGCGGCTGCCATTATAAATATCGCCCACAATCTAGGCTTAAAAGTTGTAGCGGAAGGCGTTGAAGAAGAAGCTCAGCTAGATATTTTACGTCGCTACGATTGCGAAATGTTGCAAGGCTTCTTGTACAGCCGACCATTAAATGCAGAGCGCTTTGAGAAGCTTCTTACCGAGAATCAAAAGCTTCATACACTGCTTGGCCACTCTAGCTTTTAATAGCCCTTACCTTTTATTCGCGTTTAGGGCGTTTGCTTTCCCCTCCTTGACGCCACTCATTGCAGCTTTAGGCAAAGTCATGCCTATTCAACCTTAGTTTATTAGACTTTAGTGCCATTAAAATGGCGCTTATGAACGTCGATAAATCCCTGCACCAAAAACAAACTATAAATCCTTGAATATAAAGAAAATTTTAAAAAATATTATTTCTGGCACGCATTTAGCTAAGTATTAAGTACCGATGACAAATATAAAAAATCGGTTTTGTTTGTTCGTTCAAAATAATCAGAGGAAATTAACATGTTAAAAGAGTACGCAGTTGCACTAGTACTTTCTACCGCTACCCCAGTTGCTGCCGACAAGCAAGAAGGCGCTAAACAAGCTCCTGAGTCACAGAAAGAGACCGTAACTCAACCACAAACAGTTCGCCCAAAGACGGGTGGAAGTGGCATGGGAATTGGTCTTTAAGAGATATCTTAGAATTTCCAAAAAAAAGAGAGCAACGCTCTCTTTTTTTATACCTGTATTTTACGCCCCACTTACTTATTTCAGCAGACCGCTAGGAAAGACTACGCAGAAATATAAAGGTTGTTAAACCCTACTGCATTGCGCCAATGTATATGGCGAGAGATTGAGAACATGGGCAGTAAGATTGGACCTAACACAAAACCCGCTATCGCCCACTTCTTCGCGCTCATTCCCCATTTAAACGCTTCTACATAAAAATACAGAGAAAATATAACGCTTAATACTACGAGTGAAATCACACTGCCTCCGCCTGTTTGACCTAGTTACGTGGGGTTACTTATCCCCATCAATTATTCAATTTAACTTACTGATAATTTACGCCAACAATTTGACACGTTCATTTTTTAACCGCAGGAATTCTACCCAAAATAGAACAATAAACCAGCAAAAATACCCATTAGACATAAAAAAACCGGGCAATGCCCGGCTTTTAACATTTTATAAACTTAGCTGTAAAACTTTTGATCGTTTTCTGCCATTTTTACTAGCACTTCAGCAGGTGCAAATTTATCACCTACAGCAGTAGCATAATGGTTTAAACGAGCAACAACGTGTTTAATTCCCAGTGTATCCATATAGCGGAATGGGCCACCTAAGAATGGAGGGAAACCAATACCAAAGATAGCACCGATATCGCCGTCACGGGCACTGCGGATAACGCCCTCATCCAAACAGCGTGCCGCCTCGTTAAGCATCATTAATACGCAGCGTTCCGCTACTTCTTTTTCGCTTAACTTAGCAGAAGGTGAAAGACCCAGTAGTTCGTAGATTGACTCGTCCACTTCTTTACCTGGTTTTTTGCCTTCATAAGAATAAAACCCTTTTTGGTTTTTCTTACCCTTTCTGCCGTCTGCAAGTACTTTATCGAAAGCACTTGGCGCAGTGAAGCGCTCGCCGAACGCCTCTACAAGGAATGGGATAATCTTAGTACCAACATCAATGCCCACTTCATCAAGTAGTTTCACAGGGCCTACAGGGAAGCCAAACTTAACCAATGACTTATCGATGTGCTCAATAGGCTCACCGTCAAGAATGAGGTTTGCCGCTTCATTCATGTACGGCGCTAAAATACGGTTTACGTAGAAACCCGCACCGTCTTTAACAACTACCGGCGTTTTGCCTTGCTTTTTAGCAAACTCTACCGTAGATGAAATGACTTGGTCAGACGTTTTATCGTGAGCAATAACTTCGGCCAACGGCATTTTGTCTACTGGCGAGAAGTAATGTAGACCAATCACGTTTTCAGGTCGTGCTGCTTTAGCTGCAATTTGTGTAATTGGAATAGACGACGTATTAGACGCGAAGATCGTGCTTTCTTTGCAGTTCTCTTCAATATCCGCCACCATTTTTTGCTTAAGATCTAAATCTTCAAAAACCGCCTCAACCACGATATCAGCATCTTGGTAGCCACTATAATCTAGCGTACCGGTAAGAAGCGCCAACTGTTTCTGCATTTCACTATTGCGCATGAAACGCTTCTTCACCTTTTTGTTTAAGATGTCATAGCTATATTTCATTGCATTGGCTATGCCTTCAGCACGCACGTCTTTAATACGGACAGGTACACCAGCTTTGGTCGACGTTACATAGGCGATACCACCACCCATTAAACCACCGCCAAGCACACCGACTTTCTTCATTTTTTCAGGTTTAACACCTTCAACGCCGTTTTCTTTCTTCATTTCTGTCGTAGCGAAGAAAATCTCACGTAACTGGAAAGATTCCGGCGTCATAACAAGCTTACCAAAGGCTTCAGCTTCGGCTTTAAGCCCCGCTTTCATCCCTTCGTTCATGCCCGTTTCAATTACATCAATAATGTAACCTGGCGCTGGATAGTTACCTTTGGTTTTGGCAAATGTCGCTTCGCGCGCTTTTTTGAACATCATGTTACGGCCCGGGCCGGTTTTCTCTAACACTTTGTCCATCACACTCTTTTGCGGCGCTTCTCTTTCTGGTTTGCGTTTAAGCGCAAACTGTTCAGCTACCTTTAGCAAAACGCTGTGAGGGACCACATCATCTACAATACCGTACTTTTTAGCTTGCTTAGCGCGTGCTGGAGACCCAGTAAGCATCATTTTCATCGCTTGCTGAATGCCGATTAGGCGAGGAAGGCGCTGAGTACCACCACTGCCTGGCAACAAGCCAAGCTGCACTTCCGGTAGACCTACCTGAGTACTAGGTGAATCGGTACATACACGGTAGTGACACGCTAATGCTAGCTCTAAACCACCGCCTAACGCTGGGCCGTGAATAGCCGCAACGAAGGTAGCCTTCATGTTCTCAATTCTATCGAAAATGGCTTGACCGCCAGCGGCTATGGTTGTGGCATCTTCCGCAGTTTTACACGCTGCTAGCATGGTGATATCGGCACCTGCTACGAATGAGCTTGGCTTGCCGCTTGTTAACACCACACCTTTGATGCTGCTGTCGCGTTCAATATCATCAAGCATGGCAGATATCTCATCGCCAAACTCAGCTTTAAGCGTATTCATGCTCTCGCCAGGTACGTCCATGCTAAGAATAGCAACGCCATTATCTTGCTTAGTTAACGTAAATGCGCCTGATGTTGGCTGAACTTCATTTGTCATTTCTTGTTCCTGACTCATATTATTCTGTCTCCACAATCATTGCGGCACCAAGACCACCCGCAGCACATGCAGTAAGAAGGCCTGTACCACCGCCACGGCGATTTAGTTCGTTAAGCATTTGCGTAATCATGCGTGTACCGGTTGCAGCAAACGGGTGACCATAAGCAATTGAACTACCCATTACGTTGAATTTGTCCATATCAATTTCGCCCGTCGCTTTGTCGCGGCCAAGTTTCTCTTTAGCGAACTTGTCACTTGCGAACATCTTAACGTTTGCCAAGGTTTGCGCTGCGAACGCTTCGTGCATTTCAATCAGCGTTAGGTCGTTTAGCGTCATGCCTGCGCGGTCTAGCGCAATTGGTGTCGCGTACGACGGTCCCATTAACATGTCTTCCCAAACATCAATTGCCGAAAACGCGTAGCTCTTAATGTAACCAAGCGGCGTATAACCTAGCTCTTTCGCTCGGCTTTCTGTCATCATAAGCACTGCAGAGGCGCCATCGGTAAGCGGTGTAGCGTTTGCAGCTGTTACCGAGCCGTACTTTTTATCGAATACTGGGCGAAGTTTCGCGTAGCCTTCAAGCTTAGAATCGAAACGTACGTTGTTATCGCGCTCAAGCGCACCTTTATACGGTTCAGCATAAGCGGTCATCACTTCGCTAGACAGCTTGCCTGCTTCCCAGCTTTCAGCGGCTAGGCTGTGCGAGCGGTGTGCGAGCTTGTCTTGTTCTTCACGAGATATTTGATGCGTTTTCGCCATTTGCTCTGCCGTTTGTCCCATCGACAAACCGGTTGAGTACTCTGCTACCGCAGGAGGAACAGGCGCTAGATCTTTTAAGCTTAAACGCTTGAAGATGTTTAGCTTTTGGCCAAGGGTCTTGGTTTTCTGTAAATCAACCAGCGCACGCGCTAAATTCTTAGAAACCCCAATAGGTGATACCGACGTTGAATCAGCACCACCAGCAATACCTACTTGTACCGTACCAGCCATCATGCTTTCTGCGATGTTAACCGTAGATTGAAAACTCGTCGCACATGCGCGAGATACGCTGTAAGCGTCGGTATAAATATTCATGCCCGTGCCAAGCACGATTTCGCGCGCAATGTTTGGCGCTTCAGGCATTTGTACTACTTGACCGTAGACAACCTGGTCAACCCATTCTTTTTGAACACCATGGCGAACGAGAAGTTCGTTTACGACCATTTTACCTAGATCAACAGCCGGAACACCGTGGAAATATGTAGCCATTTTCGCAAACGGAGTACGCAACCCCGCGACAATGGCGATGCGATCACCCTCTCGGGTAGTAACTGATTGTTTTGTTGCCATAATGCACCTAAATTAATGACCGACTTCCGTTTGAGCTTATCGCCCCAAAGTGGTCTGACCTGTAATAAACCCGATTTTTACAAACAATGAACAAAATAGCAAATAATGCAGGGTTAAGGGCAATATAAATGAAACTAAAGTTTGCCCTGTTTACAAATTTTGACCGTTTTATGCTATCGAAATTTAAAAAGCTTGCTTTGCATCCAACCGCATATCGCATTTTTATTACTGTTTGACGACTTGAAGAAAGATAGAATGAACCTTATATGGAAATGAAAGTCTGTTTTGTGTCATTGTGACGGGCTAGAGCTATCTAAATTAATATGTAATTTACTTTTTAGCTAAGCGATCACTTTGTAAGGTATTTAATAAATCTATCGTTCAAATGACACTTTCTGATAACGAGAACTCAAACGGAAATTTTGCATTATGGCAGCAGCGCAATTTCAACAGTTACACGCTTATTTAGACCAGCAGATTATTGGTCAGCACGCGTTAACCAAAAGCCTTCTTATCGCTCTTTTGGCCGACGGCCACCTTTTGGTAGAAGGTCCTCCTGGGCTTGCAAAAACACGCGCAATAAATGCACTTGCTAATGGTATTGACGGCGACTTTCATCGCGTACAATTTACCCCTGACCTCTTGCCTGCCGACTTAACCGGTACAGACATATACCGCCCCGAAACCGGTGAGTTTGTTTTTCAAAAAGGGCCGCTTTTTCATAACTTAGTGCTAGCCGACGAAATCAACCGCGCACCAGCAAAAGTGCAATCGGCTTTGCTTGAGGCCATGGCGGAACGTCAAATTACGGTAGGCAGTAAAACCTACCCTCTTCCTCCGCTATTTTTAGTAATGGCAACGCAAAACCCGCTAGAACAGGAAGGAACTTATCCACTACCTGAAGCACAGCTAGACCGATTCTTAATGCACGTGGACATCGATTATCCTGGCGCCGAGACAGAATTAGAGATATTGCGTTTAACGCGAGGTGAAGCCCTCTCAGAACCGCCTGTTACGCCACCAACGCTAACTCAAGACGATATTTTTACGTCGCGTAAAGAAGCGTTGTCTTTGTATATGGCGCCTGAGTTAGAACAGTATTTAGTTCAATTGATTATGGCCACACGTCAGCCTGCAAATTTTGACGCGGAATTAGGCCAGTGGATAGCGATGGGAACAAGCCCTCGAGCAACCATCAGTCTAGATCGCTGTGCACGCGCTCACGCATGGCTTAGCGGCAGAGATTTTGTTGGCCCTGATGATATTCAAGCTGTGGTTCACAACGTGCTTCGCCACCGCATTATTCTGTCATATCAAGCCGAGGCTGAAGGCGTAACGATTAACGACGTACTTGATAAGATTGTTGCAACTGTCGCAGTCCCTTAAGCTATGGTGAATGTACAAGCGCAGCTAAACAAGCTGCAAAGTAATGGCGTCTCGTTGTCTACAGCAGAATTATTACGCTACCAGCAGTTAGCTAAGCTGTTTAGTTTGGCGCCTAAACGTATGCCACAAGCTAAACTTGCTGGAAGTTATCTCACCAAGCACAAAGGCCGAGGCATGGAGTTTGATGAGGCCCGGCATTATCAGCCCGGTGATGATATTCGCGCTATTGATTGGCGCGTTACTGCGCGCACGGGTAAAACTCACACTAAAGTGTATCGGGAAGAGCGAGAGCGCCCGGTTTTTCTATTCTGTGACTACCTACCTTCAATGGCATTTGGCACGCAGCTGCTTACTAAAGCGGTGCAAGCCGCGCATGTATCTTCATTAATAAGCTGGTCTGCTGCCGCTCGTGGCGATAAAGTTGGCGCACTGGTATTTAATCAGCAACAGCACAAAGAAATTAAACCACTAACTCGCAAAAAGGCCGTGTTGCACGTGTGTCATGAACTTATGGCATTGCACGAACAGAGCGCGCAATCTGAGCCGGACAAAGACCAAGACGAACAAGCTTTTGCCGATGCGTGTGCTAGGGCAAGACGACTAGCAAGGCCGGGGAGCCTGGTTTATCTCGTGTCAGACTTTCAGCATTTAAGTACCCAAGCTATTCAACACTTGAGTCACTTAACACGACACTGTGAAGTAAGGGCTATCGTAATTAACGATCCAATAGAACACGCCTTGCCACAAACCAGTTCACTACAAACCGTCAGCGTTTCTGATGGCCGAAACCAACAACGCTGGGTGTTAGGCGACAATACCGAGCAACAGCAATATCAAAAATGGCGCAGTGAACACAACAGCGCGATTTATAGCACCTTGCGCAAAAACAATATCGCTCGATTCAGTGTTTCAGCGGGTCTTCCCCTAGACGAACAGCTTCAAAGTATGCAACAAGAACAAAGGTTGGAGCTTAATTAATGCAGAGCAGTATTCTTTCAACCCATTTTTTATCAAGCTTTCTATCTAGTTACACAAAATCAGCTGCTCAATCGATGCCGCCGGCAAATCAAATGCCAGTGCCCCCTCAGCAGCAAGACCCACTTGCTCAACTGCGCGATATACACGTACCTACAGAGGTCAACATTTGGCCATTAGATTGGGGTTGGTGGGTCGCAATCGCAGTATGTTTACTTGCCCTATTTTGCCTATATAAAGCGATCACTGCTCACATACGTCACAATAAGGCACGTAAGCAAGCTTTAGCCTTACTTGAATCGATTTCAGCACAACAAAGCAATTGGCCCGTAGCGTTAAACTCAATTCTAAAACGCACGGCGATGAGCTATTACCCAACTCAGCAAGTGGCTGGGTTATATGGTAAACAGTGGCAAGCGTTCTTAACCTCTGCATTGAAAAGTAGTGATAGCAAACTTGAAAGTGATTTAGGTTTGTTAGTAAGCAATGTTTATCAAGCCACCCCCACCCCTAGTGATTTTGAAACCTGCAAGAGGGCAGTAAAAAACTGGCTTTCAAAAGCCAAACTGCCAAAAAACAAGGGGGCTTACGGCGATGTGAATGATGGCGGTCTAAACGATGGTAGCCCTCATGATAAACAAGCCAAGGAGCCGCATCATGCTTAATTTTGCTTGGTGGTGGGTCTTTTTTGTACTCCCCTTGCCTATTATCGTACGCCTGCTTTCTAAAAAAGCACAAGACATGCCTATGGCTGCATTGCGGGTTCCTAATTTGCGACCTGGCGATGTGTCAGAGCAAACCCAGTTGAAACAAACCAAAATACCGCTGTTGGTAAGTAGCTTGATATGGCTGCTGCTAGTGACGGCTGCCGCACGCCCTCAATGGTTAGGAGAGCCTGTCAGCATACCGAATGAAGGTCGAGAAATGATGTTAGCGGTGGATTTATCTGGCAGTATGAAGATAGATGACATGCAGCTAAATGGCCGACAAGTTAACCGTTTAACCATGACTAAGTCGGTGGTTTATGAATTTATTCAGCGTCGCGTTGGCGACAGAATTGGCCTTATCTTATTTGCCGATACCGCGTACGTTCAAGCGCCGCTTACCTATGACAGAGATACCGTTTCTACACTTCTGAGTGAAGCTGTCATTGGGTTGGTTGGCGAACAGACGGCTATTGGCGATGCGATAGGTTTAGCGGTGAAGCGCTTTGACGAACGGGAAGAGTCTAATAACGTATTAATTCTTCTTACCGATGGGCAAAATACTGCAGGGAATATTACACCTGAGCAGGCGAAAGAGTTGGCGATTAGTAAGGGTGTGAAGGTTTACACTATAGGTGTGGGCGCAGATAAAATCCTGATCCAGAGCTTTTTCGGCAGCCGACAAATAAACCCATCGCAAGAACTTGATGAAGGCATGTTAACCGACATTGCGACTAGCTCTGGCGGCCAATATTTTAGGGCTCGAAATGCCCAGGAACTTCAAGCTATTTATCAACAACTTGACGCGCTTGAGCCTATTGAAGGTGAAACGCGTAAGATGCGTCCATTGAGCGCACTGTTTTACTATCCCCTTGGTGCGGCAATATTACTGTCAGCACTATGGGCATTCTTGACGGTTCTTTTATCAACATTTCGTTGGTTCGCACAAAGACGAATTAACTCGTCCCAGCAACCCCCGAACTCAGCTGATTCAATACAAGCAGCTCAAATAAATAGGGAGACGAAGTAATGGAATTCGACTTCTTAAACCAATTTCATTTTTTACGCCCCAAATTGTTTATCGCGCTCGTTCCCCTGATGCTGCTTGTGCTTTTAATTAGAAAAACCACGGCTAAGCAATCTGGCTGGCAATCTGTGATCCCTTCTCACCTATATCAATACATGGTGATTGGAAAAAACGAAATGGGCGCAAAACCTCCAATGTGGATGCTTGCTCTTGTGTGGATTATAAGTGTGATAGCACTCGCTGGCCCAACATGGGAGCGCCTGCCGCAGCCGGTTTACCAGTTGAAAATGGGACACGTTATAGTCATAGATATGTCGCTTTCAATGCGCGCTACCGATATGACGCCAGACAGGCTAACTCGCGCTAAATATAAAGCGATAGACCTAGTCAACGCTATTGGTGAAGGTGAAATGGGCTTGGTTGCTTACGCTGGCGATGCGTTTGTCATTAGCCCCTTAACCGAAGACGCAGGAAATATCACAACCCTAATCCCTAGCCTGTCACCGGAAATTATGCCCGTTCCGGGCAGCGACCCTCTCCTAGGTATAGAGAGTGCGTCAGAGCTTCTCACGAATGCCGGATATAACTCAGGCATGATCTACTGGATTACTGACGGAATAGAGTTAGAACAACAACAAGAGCTTCAAGAGTATGTGGCTTCTATTCCTTTTACAGTAAATGCACTTACCGTTGGGACATCTGAAGGCGCGCCTATCCGCCAGCAAAGCGGCGAGCTATTAAAAGACTTCACCGGCAGCATCGTTATACCCAAGTTAAACGAAGGCGCAGTGAAAGGCGTGGTTAAAACGAGCGGCGGACGCTTTGAATCCTTTACATCAAACGACGCCGACATTGATGCCCTCGCCTCGGTATCTCTGCTTGATAAAAGCGACAGCGAAGAGAACGAAGAAGAGAGTAATTTGCAAGGAGACCAGTGGAAAGAAGTTGGCCCTTACTTGCTGCTTATACTTCTACCGTTTGCCGCCTTTGCATTCAAACGCGGGTTAGTTTTCATCGTGTTAGTGGGTTTACTTAGCCCCTCTATGATTAAAAACGCCCATGCTTTGCAACGTGCCCAACCCTCAGAAATTGCTGGCACGTCACAAGGCATAGGCACGTCACAAGGCATAGGCGCACCAGAAGATTCTCTAGAGATGGCAAATCAACCTGATTCACTCTCATGGTGGCAAACGCCATTTATGAATGACAACCAAGAAGCATTAAACAGCTATCAAAGAGGCAAGTACAAAGACGCCGTTAATCAGTTTAATGACGACACTTGGAAAGCATCATCACTTTATAAATCAGGTGACTACGAAGGTGCATTAAATGCCTTCAAAAACATTCCTGGTCCCGAGAGTCTTTACAATCAAGGCAATGCACTGGCAAAACTCGGTAAGCTTGAAGACGCTATTAAGAAATATGATCAGGCGTTAAGCGAAGCCCCCGATTTCGACGATGCAAGAACCAACAAAAAGATTGTCGAGGATTTGCTGAAACAGCAGCAACAACAGAATCAGGAGCAAAACCAGAACGAAAATGGCGATGATGGCGAACAGAGTGACTCGCAGGATAATGGCCAAGATAGCTCTGATAACTCTGATAGCCCCAATAGCAAACAGCAATCAGGGGACCAGAACAATCAGGAAGGTTCAAACGAGCAGAATGGTCAGCAAAACGATAATGAGGGTCAACAGTCTGACCAAAGCCAAGCTAACGATGAACAGCAAAGTGGCGGAGATAACTCACAACAGCCTGATGATTCCGAGATGAACAGTCAGAACGAGTCATCAGACTCTCAGCAGCAAAATGCAGAACAAGAAGAGTCTGATCAAGGTGACAGCGCGCAAGCACAAAAAGACGAACAACAAGCAGAGCAGGAAGCACAGGCAATGCAAGGTCAAGAGGCCGAGCTTACCGACGCAGAAAAAGAAGAGCTGCAGCGAATGGAGAGTTTAATGCGCCGCGTGCCAGACGATCCTGCATTCTTACTAAAACGAAAAATGCAATTAGAAGCACAAAAACGTCAGCGTCAACGTATGCCTTCAAACCGGAGTGATTGGTAGATGAGAGCCTTATTACAGTCTACACGTATAGTTTTTTTATTAACCCTACTCTTAAGTACGGCGGCTTATGCCGATGTAAATTCGCTGGAAGCCACCATTGATAGAAACCCTGTCATGTTGGATGAAGCCATTCGCTTAACGGTTACCGCAGACGGCAGCGCGGACAGAGATGCATTCGACAGCTCTCCCCTGCTTAAAGACTTTGTGGTCGGAAGAACATCGGTAAGTAGCCAAACCTCAATTGTTAATTTCGACACCAAGCGTACCACCGTTTGGACCACTACGTTATTTCCTCGTAAGGAAGGCACGTTCACCATTCCTTCACTAACCATTGAAGGTAAATCAACCAAGCCTATTCAAGTTAAAGTAATACCAGTTCAAGAACAAAGTAATGTCGCACGAGACTATTTTGTTACCACTGACATCGACGTGAAAGAGGCCTATTTAAATCAACAGCTGCTTTACACGGTTAAGCTGTTTCTTTCTAGCAATATTGAGCGCGGCAGCCTACAAGCGCCAGAAATGCAAAATGCGGAAATCACCCAGCTAGGAGAAGATAAACAGTATACAGATATCGTAAACGGTAGAAGGTATCAGATTATAGAGCGTCAATTTGCCGTTGTGCCTCAAGCATCCGGTGAATTCACGCTAAGAGGCCCTATTTTCACTGGCGAAGTGATGGCTGCCAATACTAACCAACGTTTTGGCTTCTTCAACCGCACCCAGCAAATCAATCGGGTTGGGCCCGACATTACGGTGAACATTAAGCCCATTCCTCAGGGGATAGATTACCCTTGGTTGCCTTCTGAAATGGTGCGAGTGGATGAAGAATGGCCACAGGGTGATAGTTTTGTAGCAGGTGAACCAGTCACTCGTATTGTTACGCTAACCGCATTGGGCATAGTAGAAGAGCAGCTTCCTGATATTCCTGAGTTTTATCCGCCAAACTTTAAGCTGTACCCTGATCAATCTAATACTACGACAGTCGAAAAAGACCAGAGCTTAATTTCACAGCGCCAAACGTCGCTGGCGATCATTCCAACGCAGCCAGGTAATTTTGTCTTACCTGAAATTACTATTCCTTGGTTTAATACGCTTACTCAGCAAACAGAGTATGCCACTATTCCCGCCCGTTCAATTACGGTAGCGCCAGCGTCTGGCGCAAATAATGCCAATACTCCGAATAGCTTAGACACTCCATCAATCAGTAGTGCAAGCAATGAAGATATTCAAAATGATATACCGTCAACTGCAAAACAGCCTAACGCTAGTGCTAGCAATGAGAATAAACCATTAGACAGCGCTTCAGGTGACGTCAGTACTGACGAAAGTACCCAGCTTAATTGGATGGTAACTTGTGTATTACTTTTGCTGTTCATCATTGCGCTTACAGGATGGTTAGTTACCTACAGAAAGCTTAAACAGGCTCAGTTTATGGGACCTGGGATCACTAACAAAACCGGTTCTGCACAGCGCCTCCACTCTTATGCTCAGTGGGATGAAAAAGCACAGTTTCAAAACCTAATGTCAGTAATAAAGGCAAAGGACACACGTTTACTTACGCCTGCTCTTAAGCAGTGGATAAACGCGTTAACTTCGGGTAAAGCGCAACTTTCGCAGTTTGAAGGAATCAACGCTAGTGTTAATGAGCTCTATGCATTGCGCTTTTCAGCCAATAAAGCTGACGCTAACACCCAATCTAAACAGGTCATGAAAGCTTTAGATAAACTTTCACATGAAGCTAAGCTTGCCCGCAGCGAATGGAAGCAAAAAAGTGAAGGGAGCAATAACACGCTATCTGCCTTATATCCTGCTTCATAAAACGCATTTCATTTGCCAATACACTAGAATTTGCGTAATGAAAGCCCTTGCCACTAGCTAAATCTCAGTGGCAAGGGCTTCGTAACAGAAATGTTTGCGTTTGAGAAACAGTCGAGCCTTTGAGCCTTATTGTCCTCTTTAAGGCTTATTAATCTTTGAAGCTTTAGCTTATAAAAATAATCAATTAAACGCGACGGGGAATATAATGAAGAAAACACTAGTAAAGCTAACGCCAATTGCGTTGGCCATTACCACGCTTACGGCTTGCTCTCCTGCAAGTGAAACCGCTAAAACAGCGCCAGAACCTATTAAAACAGAACAGCCAGCCGGGCAGTCTGAATCAGAGCGCCTTAATGCGTTCTTCGAACGTACTTTTGAAGAAGATCTTAAGCGTTCGCCATTATTTCAAAGTTACTTGGGTAAAAAATGGGACTATGACAAATGGGATGACATCAGTGACGAAGAAGCTGATGCTCGCATTGCCATCGCCAAAAACCGACTAGAAAAGCTTAATAGTTTTGACACCAGTAAGTTAAGTGAACAGGAACAACTAAGCTTGCGCCTGTACAAACTAGGTATTGAGCGCGATTTAGCTAACGACGAATTTCGACATCACCGTTACATTGTACATCAGTTCCGCGCCGCGCATACACAAGTGCCTAGCTTCCTTATCAACATTCACAGCGTAAAGAGTAAAGAGGACGCTAAGGCCTACATTGGACGACTAGACAATGTACGTACGTACTTTGATCAAGTTATCGAACAAATGAAAGTTCGCGAAAAAGCCGGCGTATTCCCCCCTGCATGGGCCTACGATCAAATGATTGATGCGTCAAAAAACGTGATTACCGGCGCACCGTTTGATTCTAGCGAAATACCTTCAACTATCTGGGAAGATTTTCAAAATAAAGTAAATAGCCTGGATATTACAGAGGCGGAAAAAACGACGTTATTAGGTGAAGCGAAAGCCGCTTTGGTAACGTCAGTCATGCCGTCATACGAGAAGTTTATCGAAGAACTCGCTCATCAAAGGGAAATCACGCCTGAAGGCGATGGTGTGTGGCGCTTACCCAATGGTGATCAATGGTATCAGAATCGTCTAAACTGGTTTACCACTACAGACCTAACCGCTGAAGAAGTCCATCAAATTGGCTTAGACAATGTAGAGCGCATACACGATGCAATGCGCGACATTATGAAACAAGTGAAATTTGAAGGCACCCTTCAAGAGTTTTTCGTTTTCATGCGTGAAGACGAGCAATTCTATCTACCTTCAACAGATGAAGGTAGACAGCAATACCTTGATATGGCGAAAACCGCCATAGACGACATGCGAGAAGCTATCCCTGAATACTTCGGTATTCTTCCAGAGGCGCCCATGATTGTTAAACGGGTTGAAGCATTCCGCGAACAGTCTGCGGGCAAGGCGTTTTATCAAAGCCCGGCGCAAGATGGCAGCCGCCCAGGTATTTATTACGCAAACCTTTATGACATGAAAGCAATGCCTACTTATCAGTTAGAGGCGCTGGCGTATCACGAAGGCATCCCAGGTCACCACATGCAGCGCGCTATTGCACAAGAGCTAGAAGGTGTACCTCAATTCCAGAAATTCTTGAGCTTTACCGCATACACAGAAGGTTGGGGCCTATATACCGAAGAACTTGCAAAAGATATGGGCTTTTATAAAGACCCTTATTCTGATTTCGGTCGTCTAGCCATGGAGCTTTGGCGCGCTTGCAGACTTGTGGTTGATACGGGTATTCATGCGAAAAAATGGACGCGTGAAGAAGCCGTAGATTACCTTGTTGAAAATACGCCAAACCCTGAATACGACGCGCAAAAAGCCATTGAGCGCTACATTGCTATGCCAGGTCAGGCTACGGCCTATATGATTGGTAAACTTAAAATTATGGAACTTAGAGAGCATGCCCAAGCTGAACTTGGTGACAAGTTTGATTGGAAAGGCTTCCATGACGAGGTGTTGAAGTACGGTCCAGTCCCACTTTCTATTTTAGAAGAAAACATTAATGCTTGGATTACTTCCCAAAAACGTGCCTAGCTTTTCGAACTAGGTGCTCTGATCACTGGAAATAAAATGAAAACGCGCCTTTCGGCTAACGAAATGGCGCGTTTTTTATGCCATAGTGAGAAAAAATTAAGTTTTTGGATTTTTTTATGTTTGGGCGAAATAAATCTGATAATGCTCAGGTCTTATCGGGTATGAAAGCAAAACACCAAAGATATGAAGCATTAGTAAAGGCATTTCACGCCGACATCTACCGCTATGCATTTTGGCTTATCAAAGACCAGAACATTGCTGAAGATGTTGTTCAGGAAACCTTTTTACGTGCTTGGCGCTCATTAGACGCCCTAAATGATGAAAAAGCAGCAAAGTCATGGTTAATTACCATTCTTCGCCGCGAAAACGCCCGTCGGTTTGAACGCAAACAGTTCGACACAGTAGATATTGATGATTGCCATATTCAAGATGACACACAGCATGCTGATGGGGACTTGAAAGATAGAGAGCTTCAGCGACTATTAGGTGGATTGAGTGTGGAGTATCGTGAACCCTTAATACTCCAGTTGATTTTCGGTTTTAGTGGCGAAGAGATCGCCAACCAGTTAGGACTTAATAAAAACACGGTAATGACTCGCCTTTTCAGAGCGAGGAATCAGCTAAAAGAGGCATTAGAGAAGCAAAATGAACAGAGAGGTCGTGTAAATGGATGAGTTAGAATTTAGGCGTCGTATCTACGCCGATCCAGAGACGACTGACAGTGATGTTGTAGAAGCGGCAAAAGCGGATGAAAGTAAACGCAGTTTCTGGAATGAACAAAAGCAGTTAGATAAGCAATTAAAGCAAGCATTGAAAGTCGATGTACCAGAGGATCTCGCAAGCAAGCTAATATGGCAGCAGTCTGCAGACGAATTCACCCGTTATAAACGCAGAAGTCGCTGGTATTTAGCCATGGCTGCATCAGTTGCCTTTACGATAGGCATTGGCCTTACTATGTGGTATCACCAGCCGCTTAGTATTGGCGGGCAAGCACTTGCCCATATGCAGTACGCAGAAATGGAACACGCTCATTCGTTGCTTCCTGTTGATTTGAATATGGTTAACGCAAAGCTAGCAAGCTTTGGTGGCAGCTTTAGCGAAATGCTCGACGGTGTAGAGGTCGCAAACTATTGTCATTTGAGCACAGTTAGAAGCCTTCATCTGATTGTGAATACGCCGCAAGGCAAGATGTCGGTATTCGTAGTACCTGAACGTGGAGATGTCTCCGTACCAAGCGAGTTTGCCGATGGTCAGTACCATGGAGAGAGCATTAAAATGAAGCATGCCAATGTAATGATTGTTGGCGATAAAGATGCTGATTTAAGCGATATGAAAAAGGCGGTGTCAGAAAGGATTCAATTCTCTGCTTAACACACGTTAAGTAACTGTAAAGTGTTCCAAAAAAGTGCGTATCTTTAGCACTTCCCTTCGTCGGCCTCCTATGGGCCGATTTTTTTTGCCCAAAATTAAGATGAAACCCTGTTCAATAAAACTTATACTCCGACTTATAGGTTAAAACGTCCGTTTTAATTTCAGTTAATCACTTCATTCACTTACCCGCAGTAAAGAGGTCTCCATCACAATGAGCGCTTGGTTTCGTTTTACAAGGCTAATGATTTGCCTTTTGATTCCTGCAATAGCTTGTTTCACTGTCTTTGCTCAAAGTATAGATATTCCCAACGCACTTAGACTAAAAAAACTTGATAATTATAGTCATATAGCTGCAACGGCAATTTATCATTGGAATACACCTAGCGAGGTGAGCAATGAGAATATCATTGCTATATTAACGAGCGCCGGTTTGCAGAATGACACGCAAAGTGAAGGCGTGATATTTAGACACTTGTTGGCCACTTATACTGCGAATGATGCTGACTCGCCGAGAATCCCACTTTTCGTTAAAGAGCCTCTATTAGATAAGCATTGGCAAGAGCTTAAGACAATTAAGCCTGAGCTTTTCGCTGCTGCGAAGGCATATTACATTTATGCTAGAGCGGTAAATGATTTTAAAGGCTCTGACCATAGGGTAAATTTTTCTGTTCCTGAACTGCGCCGTTTACAGCGAGAAGCGCTAGAAACTGGGAGTCGACGAGCCACTGCTATAGCTAGCATATGGTTAGCGATGGAACTCACCCTTGCGAACCCAATACAAGCAATTAATGAAATCGAATATGCGTTACCGCACCTTCCTCGATACTCATCAGACAAAAGCTTAGAAAATGCGTTATCAAACGTAATTGCACATGATTGGCTGAGAGGTGCTTATCTGGAACTCTTCGTTCCAAGCAGAGCATTTTTCCACTCAAAAGAGATCATTGAAAGTAAAACGCAAGATAACAACACCATGGTAAAGACTTGGGCCTACTTCTCGGCCATCGATTCATTGTTAATTCAAAATAAGTTTGAAGAAGCATTGGCTATGTCAAACGACGCAATAGAGCATTTGTCCACAGTAACGTCAGTGCACGAAAAGTTGTTGACGTATGTCCAAAGACTTCGTGTAGTAGTGTTTCAAAAAAGCGAAGGATATGAACTGCTAGCGCAAGAAGTCATGACGCAAATCAGGCAGCTTGATACCACAGAGGTAAAACAAAGAACTGAGGAGCTTTCAGCTTACGCAGATGCACTTTACGCAGCGGTATTGAACGATGATGCTAAATTTCAAGACTCCCTTCAGCGTTACCGCAATATCGTTCTGGCTACTATTCCAAATTCGGGTTTTAAAGAAAAAATCAAGCTTAGGTTAGAGCGGGAGCTTTCTAGGCTTTACGATGCTTCGGGTGACTACGAAAAAGCATATGAGCATTCGAAAACCTACAATAGGCTTCTTGTTGAAAAAAACACTGAGCAATTCAAGCTATCAAATTCTTCGTTTACCGACGGCATTGCGAAAGATATCGAGTTAGCGCGATATCGACAAAAAGAACTCACTGTGCTCAGAAGTGAAAAAGATGGCCTTTCTACCGACAAAGAAGCAATGAAAACCACCATTTTTGCGTTGATTATCACAATTCTCATCATTCTTGCACTATGGCTATGGATTTCAAAACGACAGAGCGACTTGCTAGCTGAGCGTGACTCACTTACCGGCGCTCTCACGCGACGAGCTATGCTAAACAGTTTGAAAAAAGCACTGAAAGGCAATAAAGCGTCCTGTATTGCTCTACTTGATGTCGACAACTTTAAAAAGATTAATGACAAATACGGCCACGTTGTCGGTGATGAAGTGTTGACTACCTTTACGCAGACTATCAAAAACCGAATTCGTAAGTCAGACAAGCTCTGCCGATATGGCGGCGAAGAGTTTTTGATTTACTTTTCCGACTCCGATCAAAAGTCTGCTAAGCGAATTCTGGACGAGCTGAATTTCGCGCTTTCTCGCCAGAAACACTGGAGCAATACAAAAGAAATGTTTTCCGTGAGTTTTTCTTCGGGTCTGTTAGACGTCAACGGAGAAACCAACTTAGATACCATTATCAAGATGTGCGATGAGCTTCTCTACAGAGCCAAAAGAGAAGGTCGAGCACGCGTTGCATCTTTTCCAATTTAATCTTTCGCCAAACTTTATTTACGAATTACCGTATAGAAAACATGCAAGGTCGCTGACTGACATAGAGACTCTATGTCATAGGTGTTAGCATGAAAGAAAAAACATAGGGAATTTATATGGCTACTGGCACGATAATCTCGTTGGGTTTGTATTTTGTTGTAATGTTAGGGATAGGCCTTTTCGCTTATCGGCAGACAGACACCAACGTAGAAGGCTATATGCTTGGCGGCCGCCAACTAGGTCCCGCGGTAACCGCGCTTTCGGCAGGTGCATCGGATATGAGCGGATGGATGCTCATGGGCTTACCCGGTGCAATGTATGTATCAGGCTTATCTGCTGGCTGGATTGCCGTTGGTTTGACACTCGGTGCTCTGGCAAATTATATGTTAGTTGCTCCACGCCTTCGCGTTTACACTGAAGTAGCCAACAACTCCATTACCCTCCCCGACTATTTTGAAAATCGCTTCGCTGACAACACGCGTTTACTGCGCGTTATA
The DNA here is from genome assembly GCF_947311905.1 of Alteromonas sp. CyTr2. Taxonomy (NCBI): domain Bacteria; kingdom Pseudomonadati; phylum Pseudomonadota; class Gammaproteobacteria; order Alteromonadales; family Alteromonadaceae; genus Alteromonas; species Alteromonas sp. CyTr2. The sequence continues at coordinate 238,559 of NZ_CAMZMZ010000003.1, forward strand.
GCCTCTGTGGTTATCGTTGTCTTCTTTACGCTTTACACCTCTTCTGGTGTGGTAGCTGGCGGAAAGCTCTTTGAGACATCATTTGGATTAACTTATGAGACCGGCTTATACGTCACCGCGGGTGTTGTCGTAGCTTATACCCTTGTTGGCGGTTTCATGGCAGTAAGCATGACCGACTTCGTTCAGGGGTGCATCATGTTTGTATCTCTCATTATGGTACCTGCTGTTGTTATTAGTGAGTTGGGTGGAATCGGCGCGTCAATTGACGCCTTAGATACCATTAATCCGGCGCTTTTCGATGCATTTATGGATGCGTCTACCAATGAAGCACTAAGCGTAATAGGCATTGTTTCACTGATGTCATGGGGCCTAGGTTATTTTGGTCAGCCTCATATCATTGTGCGTTTTATGGCGATACGTTCTGTTAAAGATATACCAACTGCGCGCAATATCGGTATGAGTTGGATGATTGTGTCGATTATTGGTGCGTTAATGACGGGGCTTTTCGGCCTTGCCTATGTGACAGGTAACGGAAACGAAATCGATCCAGAAACCGTCTTCATCTACTTATCTCAAATTCTATTCCACCCGCTTATCGGTGGCTTCCTGCTCGCTGCTATTTTAGCGGCGATCATGAGTACGATTTCTTCTCAGCTGTTGGTAACCTCAAGTTCACTAACCAGTGACTTTTATCAAGCCTTCCTAAGACGTGATGCGTCAGATGGCGAGCTCGTCATTGCTGGTCGTGTCAGCGTAGTAGTTGTCGCGCTTGTAGCAATCTATCTAGCTTATGATAGAGACAGCACCATTTTAACGCTTGTAAGTAATGCTTGGGCTGGCTTTGGTGCAGCCTTCGGACCGCTTGTACTATTTAGCCTGTTTAAGCGTGAAATGACTCGCCGTGCTGCTTTAGGCGGTATGATCGTTGGTGCAGTGACGGTGTTATTCTGGATTTATCTTCCTATTGAAATCGGCGGCCAAAAGCTTGGTGACTGGATGTACGAAATTGTCCCTGGGTTTATTTTATCTAGCTTAACCATCATGATTTTAAGTAAATCTGGCTCGCCAAGAGAAGGTGTGGTTGATACGTTCGACGCTTTCCAGACCAAATTGAGTGAAAGGTAAGCGAACGATACGAAATAAGTCATTCGCAACGAAAGTGAATAACAAGCCCTGTTTATATTACTAAACAGGGCTTTTTTCTTTTTATAGGCCTTGAAAAAAGTGGCTTATGCTTCAATTGCATGACAGTTTTATTTAACGGAATAAGATAGCTATTTTAAATAGCAAAATCGCATACTACTTTTGAAATTAAATATGCTATCGTTCTATGCAGAAAAATAACCCACATATAACTTTTTTGTATATAACATAAAATTCGGACTTCAAAATGACTGCTAGTATCCCGTCTATAACGCATTTGAAACAACTCGAAGCCGAGAGTATCCAGATTTTCCGTGAGGTTGCTGCTGAGTTTGAAAACCCAGTTATGCTTTACTCTGTAGGAAAAGACTCTTCTGTACTGCTTCACCTTGCCCGTAAAGCGTTCGCGCCCGGCAAAATTCCTTTCCCACTATTACACGTAGATACCACGTGGAAGTTTGGTGAAATGATTAAGTTCCGTGACGAACAAGCTAAGAAGCACGGTTTTGATTTGCTTGTTCACATCAATGAAGAAGGTGTTGAAGCTGGTGTTGGCCCATTTAGCCACGGTTCAGCAAAACATACTGACATCATGAAAACCCAAGCACTTAAGCAAGCGCTGAACAAATATAAGTTCGATGCTGCATTTGGTGGTGCTCGACGCGACGAGGAAAAATCACGTGCCAAAGAACGTGTTTACTCATTCCGCGACAGCAACCACCGCTGGGACCCAAAAAACCAGCGTCCAGAGCTTTGGAATATTTATAACTCTCAGGTTAACAAAGGCGAAAGCATTCGTGTATTCCCAATGTCTAACTGGACTGAGCTAGATATCTGGCAATACATCTACCTAGAAAACATCGATATTCCGCAACTTTACCTTTCTAAGCCTCGCCCTGTCGTTGAGCGCGACGGCGTTCTTATTATGGTTGACGACGACCGTATGCCGCTAGAAGAAGGTGAAGTACCAGAGATGCGCTCTGTGCGTTTCCGTACTCTTGGCTGTTACCCACTTACCGGTGCGGTAGAATCAGAAGCAGCTACCCTACCTGAAGTTATCCAAGAAATGCTGCTTACCAAGACGTCTGAACGTCAGGGCCGAGTTATCGACCATGACAGCGCAGGCTCTATGGAGAAGAAGAAAATGGAAGGGTACTTCTAATGGCCACCGACAACGTTGTTTGGCATAAACACGAAGTAAACAAGACCACCCGCTCTGAAAAGCTTGGTCAAACGCCTCGTGTATTCTGGCTAACGGGTTTAAGCGGCTCTGGTAAATCGACATTAGCCAACCTGCTTGAGAAAAAGCTTCACGAGCAGAACAAGCACACCTATCTGCTTGACGGCGACAACGTGCGCCACGGTCTGTGTGGCGATTTAGGTTTCAGCGATAAAGATCGCGTTGAAAACATTCGCCGCATTAGCGAAGTCGCAAAACTTTTTGTCGATGCCGGTACCATTGTGCTTACCGCTTTTATCTCGCCTTTCAAAGCCGACCGCGATTATTGCCGCAGCTTAATGGAAGACGGAGAGTTTGTAGAAGTGTTTGTCGATACACCTCTTGAAGTGTGTGAAAAACGCGACCCGAAAGGGCTATACAAGAAAGCGCGTAGCGGTGAAATTAAGGACTTCACAGGTATTGATTCAGCCTATGAAGCACCTGAAGCGCCAGAAGTACACTTAACCTATCAGGATGAACCAGCAGAGCAAACCGCTGAGCGATTGTATGCTTTGCTTCAAGAAAAGGGATTGGTGTAATGACACAGCCTTTAAATAGTCTTGCACAGAAAGTGCTAGCTATCGCCAAAGAAGCCGGCGATAAGATAATGGCCATTTACGAGAAAGACTTCGCCATTTATGAAAAGCAGGATACCAGCCCGCTAACAGAAGCTGACCTTGCCGCACATAACGTAATCGTTGACGCCCTTGAAGCTGAATCTAACCTACCGATTCTTTCTGAAGAGTCAGCAGATATTTCATGGGAAGAGCGCAAAACGTGGTCGTCATACTGGCTGGTAGACCCGCTAGACGGCACTAAAGAGTTTATTAAGAAAAACGGTGAGTTTACGGTAAATATTGCACTTATCGAAAACGGTAAACCGACCATGGGTGTGGTTTACGCGCCAGCACTAAACAAAAGCTATGTAGGTATTGTTGGTGAAGGTGCGTGGACTGAAGTAAATGGCGAATTTTCCGCTATTTCTGCGCGCAAGCACGATGGTGCCGAAGTGTGGAAAGTGGTAGGTAGTCGTTCTCACCAAAGCCCAGAAATTCAGAATTTATTGGCACAGCTTAAAGGTGAAACCGAGCTTGTGGCGATGGGTAGCTCACTGAAGCTTTGCTTGGTGGCTGAGGGCGAAGCACATCTTTACCCTCGATTAGGCCCAACATCTGAATGGGATACGGGAGCAGCGCACGCCGTCGCATTAGCGGCAGGCGCAAACGTAACCGTACTAGACCCTGGAAACCCATTAGATGACAACGCTGACGCTCTTACGTACAACCAAAAAGAGTCTGTGTTAAACCCCTTTTTCCTTGTGAGCGCATAACATGAACAACGAAAACGAATTATTAAGACAGGATATACTGTCTTACCTTGAGCAACACGAAAAGAAAGACATGCTACGTTTCCTTACCTGCGGTAGCGTAGACGACGGCAAAAGTACCCTTATTGGTCGCTTACTTCACGATTCTAAAATGATTTATGAAGACCAACTTGCCGCTATCACTAAAGACAGTAAAAAAGTGGGCACTACCGGCGAGAAAGTTGACCTTGCCCTTCTTGTAGACGGTCTTCAGTCTGAGCGTGAGCAAGGGATTACTATCGACGTAGCCTATCGCTACTTCTCTACTGACAAGCGTAAGTTTATTATCGCTGATACTCCGGGGCACGAGCAGTACACTCGTAACATGGTAACCGGTGCGTCAACATGCGACCTTGCTATTATTCTTGTTGATGCTCGCGGCGGCGTTAAGGTACAAACGAAACGTCACTCGTTCCTGGTTTCTCTTCTAGGTATAAAACACGTTATTGTTGCTATCAACAAAATGGACTTGATGGACTATTCAGAAGAAGTGTACAAGCAAATTCAGGAAGACTACCTGAAGTTTGCTGAGCAGCTTGATATTCCTGACATTCAGTTCGTACCTATTTCAGCACTTGAAGGCGACAACGTAGTAGGTAAGAGCGAAAAGACACCATGGTTTGACGGCACGCCACTTATGGAAATGTTGGAAAACATTGAAATTGGTGAAGACGATAACTTAGAAGATTTTCGCTTCCCTGTACAATACGTTAACCGTCCTAACTTAGATTTCCGCGGCTTTGCGGGTACCGTGGTATCTGGCCAAGTTGCACCTGGTGATGAAGTAACGGCACTTCCTTCTGGTAAGAAATCAAAGGTGAAGCAAGTCGTTACGTTTGAAGGCGACCAAGAGCGCGCTTATGTACCTCAAGCAGTAACGTTAACGCTAGAAGATGAAATTGACATCTCTCGTGGCGATATGATTGTAAAATCAGACAACTTGCCACTGCTTAACACGCAATTTAAAACTCACCTCGTGTGGATGTCTGAAGAGCCGCTAATGCCAAACAAGCAATACTTGTTTAAGTTCGCGACTAAATCAACGCCAGGGGTAGTTGCTCATATCGATAATCAAATTGATGTGAACACGTTGGAAGAAACGGATGCCATGCACTTAAATCTTAACGAGATTGGTGTAGTAGACGTTAAGTTTACTCAACCTGTTGCCTGCGACCCGTATAAGCGCAACCGCCCTACCGGTTCATTCATCGTCATAGATCGCTTGACCAACGGAACCGTTGGTGCAGGTATGATCATTGACGAAATTGCGGGTGACGCACAGCATACCTCACCAAACTTCTCTGAGTTCGAGCTTGAATTCAATGCACTAGTACGCAAGCACTTCCCGCATTGGAACTCTGTGGATATCAGTAAACTTTAAGCAGGACTGGAGCAATATGGATGTGACCCAGTTCATCGTACTGGCAGTATTTGCCGGTACGATATGCGCGCTGATCTTTACCAATCAGCGCCCTTCCACTGTGTTTTCTGGTGCAGTGTTAGCTTTACTGGTTACCCAGCAGTTATCTCTTGATGACATTTTGCTAAATTTAACAAACAAGGGGCTTATTACCCTTGTTTTGTTGCTTTTGGTAAGCAGTGCAATTGATAAAACAGCGTTAATAAAACGCCTAGGTAGGAAACTTGTAAGTGCTAACTTTACTCAATCCTATTGGCGCTTGTTTTCACTGACCTTTTTATCGTCTGCGCTTTTGAACAATACTGCTATTGTGGCAAGCCTTATTGGTCCAATTAAGCAAAACCAATATCATCCTGCCTCTCGATTACTAATCCCGCTCTCATACGCAGCTATTTTAGGCGGTACGGTAACCTTAATTGGTACGTCTACCAACCTAATCGTAGACAGCTTCTTGCAAGAGCACGGGCATCCAGGCTTTAACTTTTTTGACTTCACACTTTATGGCACCGTAGCGGGTTTAAGCTGTGGTCTACTCATGTTTTTGCTACTTCCTTTGCTACCTCATATTGGCAATAAGAGTAATAACTATCACGAGTATATGGTTGAAGCCGAAGTGGAGTCTGGTTCAGAACTCATAGGCAAAACCGTAGAACAAAACCATTTACGTAACTTACCAGAACTCTTTTTGGTAGAAGTGGTGCGCAATGGCAACCTGATATCTCCTGTTGGGCCTGACCTGGTCATTCTGGAAAACGACAAACTTATCTTCTCTGGCAACGTTCAAAAGCTTGATAACCTTAGCCACATAAAGGGGCTAAGCATGTTTGCTGAGACCGATGGGGTATTGCGTGAGAGCTTAACCGAGGTAGTTGTTGCCAATCGCGCTCAAGTTATTGGGCAAACCATTAAAAAACTTGGCTTTAGAGCCCTGTTTGATGCGGCCGTTGTAGCCATTCGCCGCGATGGAGAGCAGCTGTCAGGCAAGTTAGGAGAAATTAAGCTTCAAGCAGGTGACTTCTTACTTTTAGCTACAGGCCCAGACTTTGCGACTCGTCAAAATTTAAATAAAAACTTTTTTATTTTGTCAGAGCAAAAAATAGCCCGCCCACTAACCAACAAGCAAGAGTGGATTACCCTTGGCGGCTTCCTTTCCACGGTGTTATTGGCTGCAACTAATGTCATTTCACTGGCTATTGGTCTGCTGTTTTTAGCCGCTGTGCTAATTGGCGTAAGGGTAACGTCAAACGGCGAAATGAAACGAAATTTACCGTTGAATTTGATTGTTGTGATTGTAGGCGCGCTAAGCCTGGCAACCGCATTAGAAAATTCAGGGGTTATTAATATAACCACCGAGGCACTTATGCCGGTGTTGTCGGGTACTGACTGGTTCATAGCATTGTTAGTCATCTACTTGCTAACACTGGTTTTAACAGAGTTCGTTACCAACAACGCTGCTGCAGCGTTAATGTTCCCGTTTGCCTACGGGTTAGTGCAAATCATTGGCGCACCGCTAATGCCATTTGCATTAGCGGTAGCATTTGCAGCAAGTGCCAGTTTTATTTCACCATTCGGCTATCAAACCAACTTGCTTGTTTATAATGCGGCGAATTATAAGTTTTCGCATTTTATGAAAATTGGACTGCCTATTTCGCTGTTGTACAGCACCATAGTTTTGACACTGCTTAATATTACTTATTTGTAAGGTCTTGCGGCGTGTTTTGAGAGTACACAGAAAATCACCAAAGATAGAGCAGCAATCAGCAGCATTACGTAAAGGGAAGCAAGCGCTTCCCTTTTTCTATTTATAACCTTTCAATACATTCATTTTCTCTTACAAATATCAAGATGTTGTGCTGTACAACACCTGTAGCCAACAGTAATCTATACCTCAATTTATTGCCTGCCTGTTGGCAAGCTAACAATGACTCATGGCTTTACCCAGAGCCAGAGTAATAAGAAAAACGAAATAGGAGCAAGGGATGCACAATGTAACGAACCCCTTTCAAGCGTGTAACGATATTTTCTTCAAGCCTAATGGCGTATTTAAAGCAGTAGGTGAAAACAACAATTGGAGCTGGATGCCATTTATATTGATCATGGCAATTTCGCTTGTTTCCCAGTACTTGTATGTAAACTTCGTTGACATTGAATGGTTCGCTCAGATGAATATTGCCGCGCAAGGGGATATGAGTCCGGCAGAAGAAGAGCAAATGAAGGCCTTCTTCACCAGGGATGCTTTGCTTTGGTCATCGGTTATAGGTGCCTTTTTTATTCCTATTATCGTAAACGCCATTTACGCCGTGTACGTGAATTTAATGACCCGTTCTGACGACAGCCATGTGTATGGCTTTACTGACTGGTATGGTTTCGCTTGGTGGCTTTCAATGCCTTATGTGCTTACTGGTTTGGTGGGTGTTGCTTTGCTGTTGTTCGCAGGCGACCATCAAGTAGCGCCATCAATTTTATCGCCAGCGTCTCTTGGGTATATTGCGAATATCCCGATGGACTCGCCTTGGTACGCTTTCGGCCAGGCGTTAAGGGTAGAGCTATTCTGGGGCATTTATTTAGCCACCGTAGGCATTACTCAATGGACCGCCTTTTCTCTTAAAAAAGCGGCATTAATTGCAAGTGCACCTTATATTGTTATCTACGGCATCTGGTTGATTGCCCTCGCCTTGTTCTAATTAACCTTGCGAATGTAACGCGCCCACTATACGAAAAGTGCGCTGTGCTATTAATACAGTAGTTATGAATATAATGTTTGTGATTACCGTGTTTTAGTACAGCGTTTCTATAAACTGGCCGCGCAGCCTTACTTTAAAAAGACGCACCCTTTCATTTCTTTCACTACCCATGAATAGCATCATTGCCGCTTTTGTCGTCACACGAAGTATCATTATACCATATATGGTATTACACCCACAGCGGCAGCTGTTTCGTTGGCTTAGCCCCTTGTCGTAACGGCCTGAAATAATCTTTATTTTGATAAAACTTCGCATCCTGCGGTGAATGCCATAAAGGCACGCCTAACAAAGGAAGGGGCTTTAAGAGCGGTGTGATCTGAAAAGCATCGAGTGCTGAAATTCGGGCTGACATTGCATCGTCGAGTACGGCGCGTTGTTGCCATTTATCGAGCTCACTAAATCCTTGAGGCACTGAAACCGCGAGCCACTTTCCAGTAAGCCCAATAAACGGGTTCAGCATCATTTCTAAATTCGCATGCCCAAATACATAGGGCGTTACTTCAGCATGCCAACGCCCTCGATTTGCTAGAAATACCTGTTCCCATTCATGGGTGGCCAGTTGCTGTAGGAAAACTTCTAGCGATTCAACGCCACTTGGTCTGGGCTCTTCTATCGCTAGCACCACGCCACATTCATCAAAGTGGGTAATCCGATTGCGACGTGCGGTGCGAGGGTTTACGCCGTACGCCTCGATATCGCTTATATGCAGTTCATTTAATAAGGATTTTGTTTTGGGAAATTGCAGCCAGATCAGTGCATTAAACAAATCGTGCCAGCTTTGCTCTCTGGTAGGGACAACCCCATCTTCACTAATAATCGTTTCATAGTAACGCTGTTCATCTTCTGAAAACTGACTCTGTCCTTTAAATACAGGCCCCGTCCATTGCTTGTGATATCTAGATGTAAGTTCATTAAGCACATCAGGAGATGGAAACTTACTATGACTCGTTAAACCGAGTTCATCTAAAAGAATGGTTACAGGATAACTTGCGTGTTTTTTTAAGTAGTCTTTACAGAAAGGGATTGAGTCTGATTGCATATCAACTATTGGTTCGCTCTGGGGTTTTCTCTATACTGAGCAAGTATTGTAGAGCAAACAGAGACTAACAATGAAAAAAATGTTTTTGCCATTGCTTGTACCTACCCTTCTGAGCGTAAGTGCTTGCACACCTAACAACGACAGCGCGTCACAAAATCAGTCTGCGAAAAAAGAGATGCCTGTGGCGTCTAACTTTGACAGTGTTTACAACAATATTTCAGACGCCGATATTCGCGAGCCATTAAAGGTACTGTCTTCAGATGAGTTTGAGGGCCGTTTACCGACGACTGAAGGCGAAAAGAAAACCATTGAATACTTGGTTAGTGAATTTACCAAAGCGGGACTTAAACCGGGTAACGGGGATAGCTTTTTACAAAAAGTAGCCCTTATGGAAATTACTGCTGACCCAGATATGACCATGACTATTGGCGACAATAACTTCGCGTATAAAGAGCAAATGGTTGCCTCTTCTAAGCGAGAACAGAGCTCAGTGTCGCTCGAAGATTCAGAATTAGTCTTCGTTGGCTATGGTGTGAATGCACCAGAGTACGACTGGAACGACTACGAAGGGTTAGATGTTGAAGGCAAAACCGTCGTCATGCTAATTAATGACCCGGGATTTGAAAATCCAGAAAGTGGTAAGTTTCAAGGCACAACGATGACCTACTACGGTCGTTGGAGCTACAAATATGAAGAAGCGAGCCGTCAGGGCGCTGCTGGCGCCATTATTGTTCACGAAACTGCACCTGCCTCTTACGGCTGGTCAGTTGTTGCTAACAGCTGGAGTGGTCCGCAGTACGGCCTTGTAAGCGCCGACAAAGGAGCAAGCCGTGTGGCTGTTGAAGGTTGGTTAACGTTAGATGCGGCGAAAAAAGTGTTTGCTGATGCAGGGCTCGACTTTGACCAAGAGAAAGCAAACGCCATGCAAGGTCCTTACAACAAAGCAATGGATATCAAAGCATCGGTTACGGTTAACAACACCTTCAAAAAGTCAGAGAGCAACAACGTTATCGCGACTCTGCCGGGCGAAGAGTTTCCTGATGAGCATATTATCTACACGGCACATTGGGATCATTTAGGTAAAGATGAGAGCAAAGAAGGCGACCAAATCTATAATGGCGCTCATGATAATGCCACGGGCACTGCGGCTATTCTAGCCATGGCCAAAGCATACTCAGAGTTGACGCCTGCACCAAAACGCTCGGTATCATTTTTAGTAGTAACTGCTGAAGAACAAGGGCTGTTAGGCAGTAAATATTATGCAAGCAATCCTGTTATTCCGATTGAAAATACGGTTGCTAATATCAACATGGACGCAATGAACGTATTAGGTAAGACCAAAAACGTTGCCGTTGTAGGCATGGGTAAGTCAGAAATGGAAGACTATCTTGAAGCCGCTGCGGCTAAGCAAGGTCGTACACTGACTCAAGAAGACAGACCAGAAGCTGGGTACTACTACCGCTCAGATCACTTCAGCTTTGCCAAGCAAGGTGTTCCAGCACTGTACGCTGAAGGCGGAAATGAACCAGCAGATGAAGAGACAGCCAAATACAGAAAACGTATGAATGTCATTGTTACGGGCTGTTATCATCAAGTGTGCGATCAGTATCGTGACGATTGGGATTTAAGCGGTATCGTGCAAGACACACAAATGCTGTTTGATGTGGGTGTAGGTGTTGCAAATGCAGAGGCTTGGCCGAAGTGGAATGAAGCAAGCGAGTTCCAGCGCCAAAACTAAATCACCTTGACGTAAAAACGCAAAGAAGGCCGCGTCTTCTTTATCGTTAATAAAGGGTTTCTTCGTGAAACCCTTTTTTATTGACCCGCATTAATTTACTACCCTCTACATTTGAACTCACTTCCCTCTATATTAAGCACTGCTTACCGCATTCATAAGCTTACCTTTGCATGGAATTAGGATAAAAATGTTAATAAACGGCTATTTTGGGATAAATGGAATAAGAATTTCCATTTTCTCATCATAATGTACTTGCAATTTCCTGTCAGACTGGCACATTCAGGGGCACGCGAATAAGAATAACAACAAATCATCGCCCACTCGTACGCGAGTACCGACAGAAAAAACTTCTATTATTTTTTTCAACAAGTGAACAGAGAGAATCCGTTATATGTGTGGTATTTTCGGTATCCTTGATATCAAAACCGATGTGTCTGAACTCAGAACCCAAGCCCTCGATTTATCAAAACTTTTGCGCCACCGTGGCCCTGACTGGTCGGGTATCTGGAATAATGACAATACCATTCTTTGTCACGAAAGATTGGCGATTGTCGACGTTGATACAGGGGCGCAGCCTCTTATCAGCCAAAACGATAAACAAATTCTTGCCGTTAACGGCGAGATTTACAACCACAAGCAACTTGCTGCTAATCTAGATGAGCCGTACCCATTTAAAACCCGTTCTGATTGCGAAGTTATTCTTCCGCTTTTTCAGCAAAAAGGCATCGACTTTATCGATGAACTAGAGGGTATGTTTGCGTTCATTCTATACGATGAAGAACAAGACGCTTACCTTATTGCCCGCGACCATATTGGTATTATTCCGCTTTATACCGGTTACGATGAACACGGTAACTTCTATGTTTCATCTGAAATGAAAGCGTTAGCAGGCGTATGTAAGACAATCAGTGAGTTCCCTCCTGGCCACTACCTGTGGAGCAAAGAAGGTAAAATTACCAAGTACTACAAACGCGACTGGATGGAATACGACAACGTAAAAGACAACACCAGCAACCTAGAAGAGCTACGTGTAGCATTCGAGAAAGCTGTGAAGTCACACATGATGTCTGACGTTCCATACGCTGTACTTCTATCGGGCGGCTTGGACTCTTCACTGGTTTCAGCTGTCGCTGCGCAGTACGTTGCAAAGCGCGTTGAAGACGAAGACAAGACAGATGCATGGTGGCCTCGCCTGCACAGTTTTGCTGTAGGTCTTGAAGGAGCACCTGACCTTAAGGCAGCGAAGAAAGTGGCCGACATGATTGGCACCGTACACCATGAAATTCACTTTACCATTCAAGAAGGTTTAGATGCCATCCGTGATGTTATCTATCACTTGGAAACCTACGATACAACAACGATCCGCGCCGCTACTCCAATGTACTTAATGACACGCAAGATTAAAGCGATGGGCATTAAAATGGTGCTATCGGGTGAAGGTTCTGACGAAATTTTTGGTGGTTACCTATATTTCCATAAAGCGCCAAACGCCAAAGAATTCCACGAAGAAACGGTACGTAAACTTGATCGTCTACATATGTTTGACTGTGCGCGTGCTAACAAAGCCACATCAGCATGGGGTGTAGAAGCTCGTGTACCATTCTTAGATAAGAACTTCATTGACGTAGCTATGCGTTTAAACCCACAAGACAAAATGTGTCTAGATGGAAAAATGGAGAAGTGGATCCTTCGTAAAGCGTTTGATAACGGCGAAACCCTTCCAGCAGAAGTACTTTGGCGTCAAAAAGAGCAGTTTGGTGATGGTGTAGGTTATTCGTGGATTGATTCAATTCGCGATTTCGTTGAAAACGAAGTGACTGATCAGCAACTTGCAACAGCGGAATTCCGCTTCCCAGTTAACACACCAGACACCAAAGAAGGCTACTACTACCGCACTATTTTCGAGAGCTACTTTCCTCAAGAAAGTGCGGCGCGCTGTGTGCCAGGCGGTAAATCTATTGCGTGTAGTACAGCAGAAGCACTTGAGTGGGATGAGAGCTTTAAAAACAACGCAGATCCTTCTGGCCGTTCGATGAAAGGCGTCCACGCTGGCGAGTCTTAATAGACAATCGTACAAGCAGAGCTAACATTAAAAAAACGCGGCCTAAGCCGCGTTTTTTATTGTCTATTTATTCTTTTGAAGCTTCTGTTTTTGGTTTATACCATAAAGCAGAATTAGTAAGAGGAGTCTCAATGGGTAATAACGGATTTTCGAGAGTGAAAATTTTACGCTCATTAACCCCTAAAGACGCTAAGATTGGGGCGTACGTAGATTCAAATAACGCATCAAAAGAGCCATCTTCAATGGCTCTGTTAAGGCCTGTTTCAATAAGATTCGCTAACGTCTTATTACTTGAACTTACAAAGTAATACATAGCTGTGGGGTAATACAGCGCCATTGAAGGCTCAAGGTAAAGGTTGTTACGACGACCTTCCACCTCCAGCTCTGCGTCCACTTCCATAACAGAACGAGGAAAGAAGTCTCCTTTACCTTGTTTAATCATGTCATACGCTTCGCGAAACTCAGGCACAGTAAACACGTTAAACCCGTTGGCTTGAAGAATTTTGGTGTCCGGCCATTCTTCACCCTGAATGGGTATAAGTTTACGCATGTCGGTCAGCGATAAGACATCGTCGAACTTCGTCTTTTTATTTTCGTTAATAACGAAAACACGAAGACCTATAAGCCCTTTTGCGATTGGAATACGAATGGGGGTCAGTTCCTTCTCGCGCTGGCTGTCCGTCATACTCCATACTACGTTAACTTCTCTGTTTTCACGCAGCTGACGCATCGCTTTGCCCGTCAGCAATATACGATCAGAAGGGCGTAGCTCATAATTTACGCCGGTTTTATCGAGCGCAAGTTTAAGCAGTGCTATCGGATATTGAGCACGGGCATCTGAGTCGTCAATCGGACGCGGATAAGTGATTGTCCAAGTAGCGGCCTCAACCATTGATGCAGCAGTAAAAGAACATAAAGCGACGGCCGCTATCACGGCTTTTTTTAGCAGATTAAAGCTATGCATCTTCTTTATGTCCTTTGTTAATTTGAATACTTAAGCGCAAGACGTGTTTGCCACAAAGGCGGCGCATTTCAAACACTTATTCAATACCAATGTATTTATGTGTTTGTAAAGATAGCCGCCAGTTACGTTCAATACAAGTACGCACTGCAAGTTCTGTGGCTCTCTTTTGCTGGCTAATTGGTTGTAAACAAACCTGTTTTCCGTCTAATGACGATACATTAGCAAGCAGCGCATCAAGCTCGTCAATATGCTTTTGCATTGCGATGGGGTGCTTGATTTCATTCGCTCTTTCAAGCGCACTTACTAAGACGTCATATCCGCCTTTCATGTTTATTTTAGGAGAAACCGTCACATACGTACGCGTGTCACAAAGTACCTCAAAAGTACCGCTGGTCTCTATTTGTGTTGTGTATCCGTTGTCGTGAAGTAGGCTCGTCAGAGGACGTAGGTCGTACATACATGGCTCACCGCCGGTAATAACCACATGCTTTGCCACATAGCCTTGTTTCCCAAACTCAGCCAGCAAAGCCTCCTCACTGGAGATGAAATAGGTTTCAGACTCTTCGCCTTTTGTGATCACAGCTTGTGGCGACACACTCAAGTCAGGCTTAATTTCCCACGTATGTTTTGTATCACACCATGGACAGCCCACAGGACAGCCTTGTAAACGAACAAAGATAGAGGGAATACCAGTGTGAGCACCTTCACCCTGGATAGTTTCAAACATCTCATTGATGTTTAATGTGGACATTACAGACAATTTGACACCCTTTAACGATTGTATGTTGGGATTTTACCAAGGATCACATAAAATTCGGGCATAATTTCTTAAATCTTCGAAAAACTATGTCAGAAAACGTTGTTGTTATCTATTCAGGAGGCATGGACTCCTTCACAGTGCTGCATAAGGCGCTAAAAGCAGGCAAAAAAGTTCATGCACTGAGCTTTAACTACGGACAACGCCACAAGAAAGAACTCGATTATGCTGCCAACGTGTGTAATTCGCTTAACGTTCCCCACAAAATTGTAGATATTAGCGCCATAAATACGCTCATAGGGGGTTCAGCGTTAACCTCAGATATCGAAGTTCCAGAAGGCCACTATGAAGAGCCAAGCATGAAACAAACCGTGGTGCCCAATCGCAACATGATTTTGTTATCGCTGGCCGTTGGCTACGCGGTCAGTTTAGACGCTAACGAAGTTTACTATGGCGCTCACTCTGGCGATCACGCCATTTACCCAGACTGCCGCCCTGAGTTTGTTCATAAAATGAATGATGTGTGCGGCATTGCGAATTATACACCGGTTACGATTATGACGCCTTATATCGACGACAGCAAAACCGCTATCTTGACCGATGGTCTGTCAATGGGACTGGATTACGGCCAAACGTGGACCTGTTACAACGGCAGAGAAAAAGCATGCGGAAAATGCGGTGCGTGCGAAGAGCGCTTAGAGGCGTTCAAGGAAAATAACGCCGTCGATCCTCTAGAATACGAATAGCGTAATCTGAAATAAAAACACCTCTTATTGTTTATAAGCGCTTTATTCCAAGCGTTTATAAACAATAAGAGGTGTGATCGCAGGTGCTTGTTGCTACTACTTTTGACTTTCTGAAATGAAGTAGCTCAATTCTTTAATACAGTGGCGTAATACAGGGTTTAATCGCGTATTTTTTCCATTCATTACAAACAGTTCGTGACTAAATTTAAATAAGCTCCCTTTTGCAATAGGCACGAGCCCAAGTGCAGCGCCCTGCTCTTTCGCCATATAGTCTGGCAGCAAACCAACATATTCGCCGGTCATAATCGCAGACATCGCTGCATCAAATGAGTCAGAGAAAGTTTGAATCGATAATCTGGTTTCATCTTCAATGTAGTTTGCCGACGACAATCCAGAAATACCAATGGCAGGATAATCACCAATTTTCACGCCTTCTGGTAAATCAGTGTCGCGATACTTTGCCAGAGGATGTGTAGGCGCACAGTACAATCGCCCTTCAGTTTTAATGCCGACAGGATGAAAGGTTACTGATTCCGGTTTGACCATGTCATAGGTTGAAACAACGAGGTGGCACTCACCAGATAGAGCGACATGCTCAACTTCATTATATAAACGAGTTTGGATATTAACGTGAATATCGTCAAACTTCTTCATTGTACTTTTAACCGCTTTACTTACGGCTAAGTGCATAGAAAGCGGAAGACCAGCCATCAAGACCAAAGTGATATGACCAGAATAGTCATCATGCAGCGATTTCAGATTGAAGACAAAGTTGTCGAAGGCATTAAAGATGCGTTTGGTTTCTTGGAAAACCACCTCACCCTCTTTTGTCATTTGAAAGCCACCACGACCGCGATGACATAACACCAAATCTAAACGTTCTTCCAGTTTTTTGATGGCTGCACTGATGTTGGGTCGTTGCATACGCAACACGGGTTCTGCCGCAGTAAATCCGTTGCAGCTCGCTACAGCGTAAAACACACGCAGTAGCTTTATATCTGACTCCTGAAGACGATTAAGCATATTAGCACCTGTTTATAGGTATAGTTATCGATACTCAACTTAGAACTATATTCAACTAATTGTGCTATTACAACGACATTTTGCGGCTTTTCATCTCATTTTTTATTAAAAATTTGAGTTTTGTGCTACCCAAAAACTGACGTCAAGTCGTAT
Source organism: Alteromonas sp. CyTr2 (assembly GCF_947311905.1). Taxonomy (NCBI): domain Bacteria; kingdom Pseudomonadati; phylum Pseudomonadota; class Gammaproteobacteria; order Alteromonadales; family Alteromonadaceae; genus Alteromonas; species Alteromonas sp. CyTr2. Next base: position 254,933 of record NZ_CAMZMZ010000003.1, read on the forward strand.
TGTCCACAGGAAAAAAGGGGGATTTTCTTACATCAAAAGGAAAAGTGCTGTGGTGAGTTATCCGGTTTTATACGGAAAGAACCCACATACAGCCTCAGCTAGCGGGACACATCGCCATTTTTAAGAGAGTGTAACAACTTGCTTTCGAAGTGCTTCAATATCGTCACGCAATGATGCTGCTTTTTCAAACTCAAGCTCACGCGCATATTCAAACATCTGCTTTTCAAGCTCCGTGATTTGGTCCATTAATTCAGTAGCACTTGCTGTTTTCTGTTGCTTCTTCTTCTCTTCAACTTTGCGCAGTCTGACTTTTCCAGACGCAGGGTGCGCGCTGTCGCCTAAGTCCATAATATCGGTAATAGGCTTGTTAAGTCGCATCGGCGTTATACCATTTGCCTCATTATGCGCCATTTGCTTCTCACGACGGCGCTCAGTCTCGTCCATCGCTTTTTTCATCGACTTGGTAATACTGTCAGCGTACAAAATAGCTTTACCATTCACGTGACGCGCGGCTCTACCAATAGTCTGAATTAATGAACGCTCGGCTCGCAAAAAGCCTTCTTTATCGGCATCTAAAATCGCCACCAGCGACACTTCCGGCATATCTAGACCTTCACGTAAAAGGTTAATACCTACCAACACGTCGAATTTACCCAGTCGCAAGTCTCGGATTATTTCAATTCGCTCTACGGTATCGATATCCGAATGCAGATAACGAACTTTAACGCCGTGCTCATTTAAATACTCGCTTAAATCTTCAGCCATACGCTTGGTTAAGGTAGTAATAAGCACACGTTCGTCAAGCTCTACCCGCTTTTGAATTTCAGACAGGACATCATCTACCTGAGTGGCTACAGGACGTACTTCAATAACAGGGTCTAGCAGACCTGTTGGACGCACAACCTGCTCCACTATCTCACCGTCAGTTTTCTTTAATTCATAATCGCCAGGCGTCGCAGAAACATAGATGGTTTGAGGGCAAATCTGTTCAAACTCTTCAAACTTAAGCGGACGATTGTCCAACGCCGACGGCAGCCTGAAACCAAACTCCACCAAGGTCTCTTTTCTAGAGCGATCCCCGCGATACATTGCCCCTACTTGAGAGACAGTTACGTGAGACTCATCGATAAACATTAGGCCATCTGCTGGAAAATAGTCCAATAAGGTTGGAGGTGGTTCGCCCGGTGCTCTTCCTGAAAGATAGCGAGAGTAATTCTCGATCCCAGAACAATAGCCAAGCTCCATCATCATTTCGATATCGAACTGGGTGCGCTGTGAAATACGCTGCTCTTCAATCAGCTTATTCGCCTCTTGAAGTTGCTTTTTGCGATCGCCAAGTTCTTCCTTGATATGCTCAATAGCATTGAGGATTTTCTCTCGAGGGGTTACATAGTGCGTTTTAGGAAAAACCGTTGCTCGAATAACTGACTTATCGACAGCCCCGGTTAGCGGGTCGAACAGACTAATTTTATCTATTTCATCGTCAAAAAGCTCAACCCTTACGGCTTGCTTTTCAGAGTCCGCAGGGAAAATATCTATAACATCGCCACGCACACGGAACGTACCCCTTTCAAACGCTAAATCGTTACGCTTGTACTGCAGTTCTGCAAGGCGACGTAAAATGTCACGTTGGTCCATGGTGTCGCCCTGGCGAAGGTGCAATAGCATCTTCATGTAGGATTCAGGGTCACCCAAACCATAAATAGCCGACACACTCGCTACAATGACTACGTCTCTGCGCTCCATCAACGCTTTAGTGGCGGACAGTCGCATTTGTTCAATATGATCATTGATTGACGCGTCTTTCTCAATAAAGGTATCGGTACTTGGAACGTAGGCTTCTGGCTGATAATAATCGTAATATGAAACGAAGTACTCTACGGCGTTATTGGGAAAGAATTCTTTCATCTCACCGTAAAGCTGAGCCGCTAATGTTTTGTTGTGTGCAAGAATAAGCGTTGGTCTCTGCACTTCTTTAATGACATTAGCCATGGTAAAGGTTTTACCCGACCCCGTAACACCAAGCAGTGTTTGGCCGGCCAAGCCACTTTCTAGGCCATCCACCAAAGCTTCTATTGCTTTTGGCTGGTCGCCTGCTGGCTTGTATTTAGAATGAAGCTCAAACCCTCTACTCATTTACTTAACCTTTTCTTTAGCTTACTGCTTAACATCTTGCTTGCGGTCAAACTACTCAACATTAAAAACGCACAACCTTAAATAACCGCTCTGGTATTAGCTGTGCTCAGACGTTTCTTTATCTAATTCAAACTGAGTAATCGCACGTTTGAAAACAACAAATGAAACACACGCCATTGCAATATTGGCAATGACCGTTCCTGCAAATAACCCTTTCAGTTCAAATAGAAAACTACCCGCAACGCTGATAGGTACGAAGAAAACAAATAAGCGGATGACACTTAACGTTAATGCCGTCATTGGGCGATGCATGGCATTCAACGATGAGTTAGTCAGAATGATAATGCCTTGCATGCCATAACCCAGCGGTACAATCATAAGGAACAGCTGTATTAGTACGCTTACCTCTGCTTCATTAGCAAAGGCGACGGCTATCCAGCTAGATAGTCCCCACATGACAAGAAAAATAGCGAACTGCCAAACCAGAACAAATTTCAATGTAAGCGAATATGCCGTTTTTACCCGTTCTACTTGGCCTGCTCCAACGTTTTGACTGATAAATGGAGGCAGTGTCATGGAAAGTGCTAGCACAACAATACTTGCAATAGACTCCATTCTATTTCCCACTCCCCACGCTGCAACCGCTTCAGCACCGTAACCAGCAACTACAGCTGTCATCACGCCACCGGCAACAGGGGTAAGCATATTTGCACCCGCCGCAGGTAGTCCTATTTTGAGAATTTCACGGCTGCTATCACGCAGCTCGGCAAGTGTCAGCAGTCGAGGCAACATCAACTTTCGACGAACGGCTAAAATATAAAGAATCCATAATGCACCAACTATCCACGCTATAAAGGTAGCGAGTGCCGCACCTTTTATTCCCATTGCCGGAATGGGCCCAAGTCCGAAAATGAAAATAGGATCAAGCAACGCGTTTAATCCGCCGCCTGCCGCCATAACAATACTGGGTGTGCGGGTATCGCCACACGCTCGCAGCACACTATTGCCAACCATCGGCATAGCAAGAAAGATGCTCGACAAGTACCATAGCCCCATATAGTCAGAAATGTACGGCATTAGATTGTCTGTTGCATTAAGCAACTTAAACACAGGCTCTATGGTGAAAAAGCCAATTGCAGCTAGTGCACCCACAAGCAAAACGGACAGCATTAATGAACCCGTCGCATAATGTTGAGACTTGGTTATTTCTTTACTGCCCTGTAACTTGCCTATAATTGCAGAGGTACCAATACCTAAACCTATGTTTAGGCTTATTACGGTAAAAGTAACGGGAAAGGTAAAACTAATAGCGGCTAAAGGGTCGGTGCCCAGCAAGCTCACAAAAAAGGTATCGATAAGTCCAAAGCTCATCATCATTACCATTCCCAGTATCATGGGAATAGTCATACGCTTTAACGTAGTACCTATATCTCCTTCCAATAAGTCGGAAGTACGTTGTTTAGCGTTACTTTTTATCACTTGAGCTCCGGCAAACTAAAATCCCCTCATCAATTGCGCGTTAGTGTAAAAGAGTGAACACTATTTAGCTATGTGTATTCGACAAACAAAACAAAGCATAAGAGGGTTGTATGAAAAGCGATGTTTTTGACAAAAGTACGTGCGATGACCCATTTCGCTGGCTACGCCACAAAACTACGAGTTTTTGTAAAAATAAATCAAAACACGTGCGTATGTGTTCATTACAGTTTAATTTCTATCCTGTTTCACTTTTAATATGCAGGCAAAACGTCTCGGGCGCATCTAGCTATCCAAATAGAGCGTTTAAAAGACACACAAAAATGTTAACAAAATGTAAGGCATTGAGAATTAAGATGGATTTCATTGAATAGCATTTAGGCATTCGTTGAATTAACACACAAGCTACTTTTTGTTCAACCGATCTATTCCGATCGAGAAACAAGATCAAAAAAAACACCCTAAACCCCTGTATTAAAAAGATTATCCACTCAATAACGCCATAACCTGATTAGATCAATACGTACGCGATCTCGTAAATAACTACAGCGATTCTAAGCTATCAACATAGTTATCCACAGATTTAGTGGATAACTAACGCCAGACCATATTCGGCGGGATTTCGTGCTCGATTAATTTCTCAGCACGTAAGTGGTGACTAACCTTTTAATCCTCAGGTACAGGTTACAGATTTATTAAAGCCTGTACATAATACCAGTATGGAAGCGCTTTTTTATTCTATTTAGTTATACCCTTTAACTTTAGTGAGATATATAAGAAAACGAGATGGGTAAAACTATCAATTACTAAAACAACCTCTTGTTCATAAGCAATGAGGGAATAATGTGCAGTTATTAACCATCATTTTCTCAGCATTGGCGACAAAATGAACATAAAAGCCGTAAAAAGCTATTTTTTGCGCAGTCAGCACAAATATTTCATTTATGTTGTTGACAGTTCCTAAGTACGTCTTTAATATTCGCCTCCGTTGAAGCACAGGTCCCCCTTAGCTCAGTTGGTTAGAGCGACGGACTGTTAATCCGCAGGTCCCCCGTTCGAGTCGGGGAGGGGGAGCCA